>CAXSEH010000007.1:10156-37077 GCA_964236345.1 uncultured Bdellovibrionales bacterium | reverse complement strand
AGGCTGCGGGCGTAACCGTCACCGATCACGTCTCGCGCTACTTTAATCCCAGCGAATCCGATATCTTAAAAATTTATAACTGGGCGAAAGCAAAATTTCCGCTGCAAAATTTCTTTCAACCTTGGAAAAAATACGATCACCCGCAGCTCGGTGAAGTTGAAATTGGCGGCTGGAAAACATCTTTTCTGTTTCGCAATCCTCCACCGGCACTTCTGCAGGCCGAAATGCAAAAGGTCTTCGCAATTATTGTGCAGTTCGCAAAAATCCTTCCACTCATCAAAATTAAAAAGGTGAAAGTTTCGAAGGTTGATGCAAAAACCAAAAAACTTGAAATGATTTTAGAAAACCAAGGCTTCCTTCCCACGAACGGCAGCCAGCAAGCCATTAAAGTCGGCGCGGTTGAAAAACCGCAGGTCACCATCGAAACCAGCGCAAAATTAAAACTCATTTCGGGTAAAAAACATTTCGAAACCGAGCACCTGTCCGGACGAAATCGTTTCGTGCCGATTCACACCCAGGTCAGCGCCTCAAGATCCAAGAACACGAATGAATTTCGCTTCGAGTGGTTTTTTCAAGGTGAAGGCACCGCAGAAATCGTCTTTGATTACCAACGTGGCGGACTCCTCAGAACAACAGTTCGGCTTTAAACGCCCCGCGGGAGTCAGCACTGCCTAAATTTGGGCAAATGGACTGGTACGTACTAGGATGTACTAGTTGATTTTGGCTCGTTTATTCGTTAGAACATTCAGACCTTTACATGTGGTGGCCATAGCTCAGTTGGTAGAGCGCGGGATTGTGATTCCTGAGGCCGCGGGTTCAAGCCCCGTTGGTCACCCCAATTTTTTTTCTCAGGCTCGTAGTGGGTCATTCCAAAAAACTCTTTAACACAAGCATTTAGGTATCTAAATCGATAAGTTCAAAACTCTTGACGCCGAAGGCCCGCTTCTGGATTAGCTTTGATAAGGCAATCAATCGGCGACTTCGAAAACCAATGGCTTTTGGCGAAGATCCAAATACGCTTCTGCAAAGTTTGTGGTCAGGTAGCTGAACTGATAAAGTTCGATCCGGCGAACGCTGGCGTTCTGCGATTTTCCCGGAACCAGGGCTTTGTATTTCGCAATTAAAATACTTCCTTCTTTTTGGTAGCTAACAAGCCGAAACATCGATTTTGTCGAATGGGCGATTTCTTCCATAAAATCTAAATGGTGACCGCTGGTTTCGACGAAACGTCCACTTACAAATCCAGAATAAATTGAATCCGCATTTTCTATTCGAACTTCAAAATCATAAGTTTTGTCAGGTATTAGTTTTTGATTTTTCAATCCAGGAAATTCGGCGCTTAAAATTTTAAGCGATCCGGTCTTTACGGGATTTATAACTTCAAAGCTGATTTTATTGGGAAAAGAAGCGGTGATTTCTTGCGAAGATTTCGAAGCGATGAAACCCAGCGTTTCAATGCTGTAAAAACCCGCGACCGAATCGAGAGGAAAATCTTTTTCCAAAGTGACTAAATATAACGAAGGGCTTTGCTGTTCAGCCTGGCAGCGATCAAATTTGAAAAAGGGCACAAAACTTGTCATGTCTAACGAATGCCACCGGTCGGCAGTAAACGGAGCTTCACAAGGTAAGCTTTGGCTTGCATCCTCAAATCGAATTAAAACTTGCAGGCGATACGTGCTTCCGGCCACAACCGAGGCCGGAGCCGAAACCGTTTTCTCGTACTGAGCAAACTCGGCCACCTGCGGATTTTCTTGATCCGAACGCGGCCGAAAGTTTGCCCGCACGAAATCAGCGCGAATGGACAACACACTGTCTTGCCATGTTTTTAAATTTGGGTTTTTCAAAACCAATTGAACCGAGGTTTGTCCGACAGCGTAGGACGCCTTCATGCCGGCGTCTGGCGCATGCGCGGTGATCAGACAAACGCTTCGAATCAGAACATTCAGATTCACTGAGACTTCCGCTTCACCGGGAAACCAACGCGCGACGTGAAGTTGCGGGTTCGAGACCTGCTCATTGACGAAAGCTGATCCGGGCACACCGTAACAATGAAAGGGAGAATAAGGTTCAAAACTATCAATATCGAAAATGTTTTCTGAATCTAAAATGGCCGTTCGGGCGTGCACAGACACGGTCGGTACAGGAAAGATCTGAAAGTAGTCTGTCGTTTCCGGAACACTGACTCCGAAACTCAGCGCTTGAATTTCGGGATGGCGTTGTTCGGCCAAGCTTAAAGCAACCGAGTTGAGCTCAAAATATCTTCCAAGTTTTGCGCCCACCTGATCTGGAATTCGACTTTCGTCGTCAAGAACCCCTGTGTGATGAACAACTTCGTGACCTAAAAGGGACAAAAGATCTTTCCAGCTTAACTCAACAAGGCGGTCCAAGTTTAAGATGATCCTCGACTGTGGCGTATTGCCGGTGATCGCCACACGGTGAGCTTCATTTTTATCTGAAGTGAATTGGTCCGGATGGGTGGATTCGCTTTCGAACTGCAGTGAATCTTTCATGTACCAAGGCAAATTCGCAATCACCTTGTCAAGAATCTGGTTTTCCGCCGGGGTCATTTGGCAAGATGGAAGGGCACGACAGGCTTTGATCACAAGGGGTAGGGTCGACCACGACCACTGCGCTCTTTTTTCTTGAAGACTCTTTCCCGGAATGGAAAAAACTTGTTGTTCGGCTGGGCGCAAAGCCTGCGCGAAACTGCTGTGGCTCATACTCGTGATCGTTATGAAACTGATCCCCACCAAAAAGAAATAAATATTCGTAAAAATCTTTTTCAATCGCGACCCTCGATCTTCGATAAAATCATTTTGATGCTGTCTTCTTTAATACTGAGGCGCCGTAATTGAGAGGGCCCCGTCTTATTCAGTGAAGATGAATCCAGTTTGGTCAGAAGGCGCACATTCAATGAGGCTGAATATTGCGTCCGCGCGTTCTCGAGACATTTCCATCCCACCCGTCCGTTCAGTAAAATTTCTGGACCCTCATCGTGGAGCAATTCCACAGGGCTCCATTGAAAATCATAAAGCGAAAATTCGCTGACCTGACAAGGAAGCTTTGCTATAATTCTTTTTTGTAGATCCATAAAAATTTCAGCGCGATCATCTAAAAACATCTGATCCATTTTGCTATTCTTCACGATCAACACGTTTAAATTGGCGGTTGATAGTAAGGGCACGTAAAAAGCTTTCCCCACCAGGGCTTGCACCGCGATTTTCTGCGCTAAAGAATTCACAACCATTTCTGCAAACTCAGAATGGTGCTGACCGAATGCCCGTGCCAACAATTGCAAAGAATCTGGAAGCCAGTAGGACTGCCAAGCCCCCGAGTCATCAACTTTTCCAAGAAGCTTACTATTGACCACGATGGGCGCGCCAACCCGTTTTTGCGTCGAGAAAACATCATCATTTGCCGAATCGGCTTTCTTAAATTGCAGATGAGTCGCCTGTTCAAGAGCCAAAGTTTGTAAAATCTTCTCGAAGAGGCCGGCCTCCGCCGGTGAAAATTTGCAATCCCTTTTACCACGACAGTTTTCCGTTAAAGACCCAAAGTTCTGGTGGGCATAGACCAGAATGAGTTCACTTGATCCGCCGCCATTGTTCACGCCATCCCCGCCGGCAAAGCTAGTTGCCTTGGCAAAAACGAGCAAACCAAAAGCACACATTAAAAATGATTTTTTCATAAGGACGGTCATTCCATAATTGATCTGCGCTGTCAGCAATTTTAAAGCTTTTCTCTACCCGAAGCTGGGAATACGTGGCATAAGCGGCCAAGTGTCTAAATCTGATTTAAGCCCATTTGTTTTTTCCAATCACACGGATTTCCTGAAGGCCGTTCGCAATCATTATGGCGATCGACGCCATAAGATTTCACTGAAAGTTTGGGCGACCCGGCTCGGTTACCGCAGCTCGCGAAGCCTAGAACAGGTTCTTTCTGGAGAGCGCCTCCCCTCTGAAAATCTGCTTTTTCGACTGGGACAAAATCTCAAACTGACGGCAATAGAAGTTCGCTATTTGGGCCTGATGGTTCAGCGCGAAAAGCAGATCTTAAAAAAAAAGCCCGTGCAAGATTTCGATGCCGAAATGAATCGTCTTCGACCCTTAAGGTATGAAGCCCAATATATTAATAATGAAGTCTTTCGGCGAGTTTCCGAATGGTATCCCTTAGTCATTCGTCAGTTGGCTTTAACTCCCCATTTTAAAAACGATTTGAATTGGATCGCGCACCGACTTCGCGGAAAACTGACGACATCCCAAATCGCCGCGGCCTTGTCCGAGTGGCAAAGGTTATCCCTTGAATCCCGAACGATCTACACGCAAGAAGATGTTCCCAGCCAAGCCGTTCGCACATTTCACCGTAAGATGCTTTACAAAGCCGCCGAGGCCATCGACGAATTCGCAGTCGATGAACGAGAATTCATTTCACTGACATTTCGAACTTCGAAAAAAAATATCCCGCGCATGAAAAAAATTTTACGATCCGTTCGTGATCAACTCAATGAAGAACTCAGTGACGACTCGGGCGAGGAAGTTTTTCAACTTTGCCTTGCTTTGTTTCCACACACCAATCTGAATCAACAACCAAGTTAAGTTGCGATCTTTTTCCAATCATGCGAACAACTTGTTCGTAGATTTTAATGAAGCACATGACAATCGTTTGATCCAACTTCCCGAGCGGCCTAATCCTTTGTGCAACAACAAAGGAGTAACCCATGAACTTTAACAAACAAATAACGACAGCGCTTTTGGCCCTGGTCGTCTTAGCCGGCTGCAAAAAAAATTCAGCCGAAGATCTTTTTGACGGTGCGCCACGGAATCAATCTGATTCAAGCGTCTGGCCCGCCTTTACGGATAGCAACTTGAAGGGCCAGGTATTTGGCCAAAATTGGACCGCCGCCATTGCGTTAGTGCGCCCGATCCAAGGAGACGTTGACCGCATCACTCTGGAATTCTTTTCGGAAGTTAAGCCCGACGCCTGTAAAAGCTTAGCCTACACCGAAACGGCGAAGGCTTGGATGACGATTCCTGCCAACTATCAAGCCCAAGAATACAAGCGAAGTTCAACAGAAGGAACCAACGATATCACCACGATCACGTTTTCAAAAATCGGCGCGATCTCGAAGAATGTCATGGCCGATAAAACACGGTTAATTATAAGCGCCCTGACAAACCAAGGTTTCGACGCCGCTGTTTACGCCGAGGGCGACGAAGCCGACGGCACGATCTCAACAATCAACGGAAAAATTCCGGTCATCGATTGTCGCAAGCAAGTGGCGTTTGATGTTTGGGAATCGTTTGAAGGGTCGTACCAACTGCAAAGCTTCGACGGAGTCGCAACCGCCGGCCATCATATGGCGATCGAATGGGACACGCGATCTTTCTACGATCGTAGTTCTGCCAGCTACCGTCGAACTATGACTTTTCCGCTTCTGCTCTCGGTATCAAGTGGTTCAACCGTCACTTCTGATTTTGGGCCCATGGAAGGTCTCGGTCAAACTTCCTTCAAGGTCGACGGCGTAACGAAAACATTAACGTATTCGTACCACGGCCCGATGACCTACCGAGGCGTTGACGTGACCTTGAACATTGAAATGACCGTCGTGCAAAACTTAAATCGACTTTCAGTGACTTACGTTCTTGAAGTTCCTGGTCACATCGAGAAGAAAAACCATCAATTTGAGTTAACGAAATAAAGGTGAATCAGATGAAACATTTATTTATTTTAGGATTGCTGCTGAGCCTCTTCGAGTTAACAAGTTGTGCTTCGGCGAACACGGCGCAGAATTTATCAGTGCTTAGTTTTGATGAGAAAAGTAAGGCCGACGATTTAAAATCAATCGGCAACATCGAAGGCAAAGACTGCACTTGGTACGTCTTAGGTTACGGGGTGGGAGAAGATCCTAACGTGCGCAACGCTTTTCAACACGCCATGAACCAAACCGAGGGTTCGCTTATTCCGGGCCAAGCGGTGAAAACAAATGGCGCCCCTTTAAAGGCCGTCAAAAATGTATCGATCGAAAACGGGGGCTTCAACGCCTACATCGCTAGCCGACGATGCACCAAAGTAACAGGAGTGGGTCTATTATGAAAAAACTTTTAATTTTAATTGCCGCCTTTTCGTTTCTCAGCGCCTGCGCGGGCCGAACGGTCAAGCTGGTCGATGCAACCTGGGTTTCGATGAAAAATTCAATGCCCCCGTCTTCAACCGACAAATTGGTCAAAGTGGTGAACGTGGCCGAAGAATATTGTCTGAACTCGTGGAGCGGAAGCTTTGGTTTAATGGACGAAGCGGTCAAAAAAGCCGAGTCCAAAAACCAGTTGGACTATATCAAATATCCGTCGTTCACCATGACCGAAGGATCTCAATGCGTGCAAGTTAGCGGTGAAGGATATCGGGTTACACGATAATATCTCACTGCGATGCCGGGTTGGACTTCTTTCTCCCGGCATTTTTTTTGCGACTAAACGTATATCATTTTTCTTGTCATTCCGCCATCAACGACAAAATTCTGACCGGTGATGAAGCCCGAATGCTTCGAACATAAGTAGAATGCAAGTTCGGCAATATCACTCGGATTTCCAAAACGCCCAACAAGGCGTTGAATGTGATCTTTTGGCTTTAACTTCCTTTTCACAGCGATCCGCCCCGGACTGATAGCGCGTAAAGAGCTTTTCTTTTTACGCGATAACTTTATATATTCCAACTTTCCACACATAGATCAAAAAGATGTTAAGTGCTGCAACGATGATCGTATAATAGGTAAAAAAGCGATTCATTTTAAGTTCGTGGGACTTAATAAGCAAAGCCAATGCAAAGAAGAATGAACCTTCTTGCAGCAGGAGCCCAAATTCTATTAAAAAGTCACATATGGGAGAAGAGAAGCCTTTTACGTGAAAGTACTGATCTTGAAATAAAACTATTAAACCAATATTGAAAAACCAATTGTAAATCCATGAGTGGATCAAAAAATAAGGACGCCGCAATTTAATGTCACATCACTATGTTTGACGAGGGGGTCGCCTAGGTCAACTAGGTAATCAAAATTGGCGCTCCTGGCGGAAAATAAAAAGCAGTAACCGAGCATTTCACGCGGTAGCCGTTACTGATTCAACGGATCCGGACAAAGAAAAGCGTCTTCCCGCAACTGCTGCCCGTAAGTTTCACGAAACCAAGTTTGCACGGCCACCGCTTGATTTTCTAGGCTGTCGTCCTCTTGCGTGAAATCGGCTTTCTGGTAGATATGCTGCACGTAATGAGTGAGTTCGTGCACCAAACTATCGAACACGAATCTTTTTGTTTTTCGGTAATACGAAACGTCCGTCATCAGAAAAATTTCGTGACTAAGGGGATTGTACACGTTTAAAAATTGTTCCGGACGAAAATGCCAGAAGGGTTCGATCGCATCTTGAAATTCAAGCAAAGTAGTTGTCGTTTCGGGGCGCACGGTGGGCCTAGTTTGATTCGGATCAAGTTTCACATTCATGCGGTTCGCGACGATCGTCAACAGGCAGTCGCGCGATGCAATGATGGGCGCGGCCGGAATCAGTTCAGCAGCGACCGCACGTAAACCAAAAGCGTCCATAGTAAAAAGGATTAATACAAATAAAGTAGATTTAATCACCGGGACCGTCCTCTGTTTAATGGACTCACTTTAACCGAAAAAAAAGAAGGGTCCTAGTCCGTTTCGGCGAGCCAGAGAAAGATTACAAGCCCGTCAAGCGACTAGACAATCTCGCTCGCGATTTCAAGCTAAAATGCCAGGTCGCAGGCCTCTTGCCATAATTCTTCAGAAGTAAGTTCAGGGCCCGAGTAATTTAGGACAGATCCATTTTCACCGTACCAGGTAGCTCCTGCCGTACCCATCGAATAAGAAAATACGCGGTCGTTATCGTAGTACCAAGTTGCACCCTGGGTTCCCGTTGAATAGCTTAGAATCCGCCCGTTAGCATGATACGTCGTGGCTCCATCATTCAGGGCGGAATAGGTCATGACTTTACCGTCATCATGATACCAAGTCGAGCCAGCTGTACCGGCGGAATAAGTCGCAACCTTCCCGTTCGAATGATAAACTGTCTGTCCACTTCCTCTGGTCAGTTGTCTACATAAAGCCGATGATTCGGCCTGTGCTTGGTAAATTAGCGATGCGGCTAACATTATAAATAATTTCACTGAAGACCCCTTATAATTTTGAGCGTCACAATGACACCGTTTGATTTGATTCAAGGTTTTTGCAATTAAAGTACCATTAAAAAAATTGCATCGAACGGCCCTTCAATGACAGTCTTACTCATGAAGGGAAACCATGTTTAGAAATTTTTGGCTTTTCATTGGATCTATTTTTATTTTTCTTTCCCGAGCTTTTAGCCAAGATTACGGCGCCGTGGGAGTTGGCGTTGCGTATTTTTGGCTAGCGGCTATCGTCGGTGGCAGCTTAATTATTAGTTTAGCATTCGTCTTTATATCGCTGTGGTTTTACGCCCGAGAAAAATTGTCGCTGAAAAAAAGAATTCTCATTGCGATATTAGTTGGCCTAGGCGGCCCCTTGCTAATCTTGGGGGGAGTTTTTGGGATCGAAAGACTTCGTGAAAGTGATCGACTCAAACATTTTGATGAATTCGGTGAAATCCAACTAGCGGATGCCGCTGGAGCAGAAATCGCGAACGCAAAAGTGCGCCTTCGGGACCACCGGGTGCACGATTTCCCTCCGGAAATAAAAGCTAAACTTTCTGAAGCCCGTAGCATCAGCTTCGTCGAAGGTTTTTCTAGTTTTGAACCGGATCTCTTTAAACTTCCGAATAAGATCGTCCATCTTTATCTGACATCCGCGCTATTGAAAGGGCCACCAACCGAAATGCTAAAAAACTTTTCGGGTTTGGAACTTCTATCGATCGAGGGACGGATGCCCCAGATTCCTAGCGGGGCTTTTGCGGGACTGTCAAATCTGACGGTGCTGATACTCAATAGTTCTAAAATCTCGCAAATCAATGAGAATGCTTTCGTGGATTTAGCGAAAATTGAAACCATATCGCTTTTTAATAATGAACTGACCTACTTTCCCCGCCCGGCATTTTCTAAACTTGCGAAACTTAGGATCCTTAGCCTCGACAAAAATCAATTGCGTTCGATTCCGTCGGGGGCTTTCGAAGGTTTAAAAAATTTAGAATATCTTAGTTTAAATCAAATGCCGCAACTTGAAAATCTTGAGCCAGGAGCTTTTCGCGGCCTTTCAAAAATCAAAAAAATTGATCTGAGTTATACCGGAATCAAATCTTTTTCGAAATCGAAAATGGGAGTACCTTCCAGTTTCCAATTGTCGGGGTGGACGTGGTTAATTAATTGGATTTAAACGGCTGTGACTGAGATTATGCGCTGAACTGCAGCGGTAAGAGTTCCAGATGGGTACGGCCACTTGCGCCGACCAAAAGACGGATATGTCGACTAAGTGTGGACTGGCGGATCTGGGTCACGCATCATCGACTAGAAGGAGCGATTACAAATTCTTTTTGAATTGCCCCCAAAACTCTTTCCATTTCCCTTCAAAGAGTGTCGAAGTAAAAAATAAATACATACCCACAGCCAAAATAACGTCACAAATAAATAAAATCGCTGAGGGATTAAAAAAGGTTTCGATTAATAACAAGCAAATTGCAGTTCCAACAAAAATCCCGGCTATTAGACTAATTGCCGCCATGATTCCAAATCCGCTTATTAAGATAAGTGGAATTCCGATAAATCTTCCAATTTTTTTTAACATTTGTAACATTATATGCCGTTCGTCCGAAATTCTACCTAAGCAGATCGAAGGACCGGCTTGGCCTCACTATCGCTAACCATAAAAGATTCGATCTCGCTTTTAACTCTAGTAGTGTCGCTAACGCTAAAAAAATGGATTTTTCCGTCAGATAAGTGAATCGCAATACCAAGTTTCCAAAAAAGAGGATTAAAAAAGTGGTACCGAAATTTGAATCCGGCCTTAAAGACTATCTTTAAGAATTGACTGGAGAACAGCCTTACGGACTCAACTTTTACGATACTTTCCACTGATATATGGCTTGAGTAATAGGAAATACTCTTGATGATGAACTTGTCATTCATGATCATCAGCTTGCTAGGCAAGAGAGAAACAGATCCTTAGATGGTTGCGAGTAAACATATAGTCCAAACCACGGAATGGACATACTCACCGACCAATACATTTTCTTGGAAAAAAGAGATTCCGAAAAACTGTTGCAGTCCCCATTGGACATGAAGAAAGACGAATGCTGCGGCAAGCAGTGCACACGCTTCCAATGACTTACTACTCCAGTTACAACCAACGCACTACCGTATATTGTCCCAGTAGTATTCATTGCTGTCGTTACTGCTCCTGGAAATTCTGCAGAAACATTATTAACCATCTCCGCCATCGGATTTATGCAAGCAGTTTGTAGACCGTTGGGGTCGATCTTGTTAATTGCGTCATTATCTGCATAGACAAATAAATTTAGGCTTTTACCATGAAAGCGAATTGGATCCTTACTAATCCATCGTCCCGTCTCTGCATCATAATCCCTAGCTCCAAATCGTACAAGCTTCGTATCGGAATCATACTATCTCAATTGTCAGACCTTTTAATTTTAAAAGACAGCCATATCTACTTTTCCTTTACCTCGGCATTAAGTATTTCAGGTAGGGAGTTAATTATATTTAATTCTTGGTCAGAAACTTCTACTTCAAATTTCTGCCCAAAAAAATCGTTCTGTTAGCTTTACTTTAATCTCATGTCTTTTTGCACCGGGAGCTTCTCTAGGAACGGTTCTACCACTATCCAGCATAAATTTTATTGGTGAAGCTTATCTGAGTTGAATCTAATCGAGTCCAGTTTATACTCATTCGTGGCTTGGTCTAATGAATATACAAAAGTTTCGTTAGCAAAAATGTCGTTCTGATAAGTAGCTTTTAAAACCATATCAACTCTCTCGCCGCTTGGAATGCCTTTAAAAACGGTTAAATTGAATTTATCGTCTACTAACTCAGAAGTAAGTCTATTCCCAAGTTTTTCGTTAACTGTTTTCATCATAGAAATAAATTGATTTAACGACATAGCGTCTTGAAACGCTTTGCTAGTTGATTTGCGGTAGCATGACTCAATTTCATTGGATTTTAACGAGCATTCCATTAGTTGGTTTACGGAATTTAACAGAACAGGCTTTAAACGGTTTTCTTGTTCTGCAATAGGTTTGATTAAAAACAAATAAAAACACAATGCAGCAACAGCAAGAATGAGAAAAATAGCAATTACGCATCTTATAATTATTTTAATATAAATTCCTATTCAACTTTTGCTTTGCAATTGGAACAATTCTTTGCGAACGCAACACTAAAGCCATTGTCCAAAAACCGACCTCCACATAATGGACATTTCAAAGCGTTAATTTTTTTGTACATTAAGTATTTGCTAATCACGAGAAAAAGAAAAATCCAAAATACTAAGAAGCCTGTTTGACTCGAAATCGCAATGCCGATCAAAAACCAGGGAACGACAGCAAGATTAGCCATATTGACCAATTGCCTCGTCCTTTTTATTTTAGACCAATCTATTTCGTTTTTATCTAATGTCATTTCTATCTCAAATAAATTAGTAATTCCGCTTGTCCCGTCGGAAAAGCTGTCGATACCGGCATCAAACCCGAGCCATATGCAACAAATTTAAAAAACCACAAACCCTAGGCTAAAATCATTTTATTGATTCTCTTCCACAATGCAGAAAACTTACTTTTCTTTAGGCCATCTGAGACGGCCTTCTTTTCCAGGAATGCAGTCAGTCCTGCAAGTATCAGCCCTGCGTAAGCGCCAATCAAAAAGTATCCAGCGTTTACATCTGGAAATCGACTTTTCTGAAGCCAGATCGGCATAAGCAGTGACCCTGAGACTATCCCCACAATCAAACACAGCCGAAGAACTGCATCAAAAATACCGGCGTACTCTTTCTTTAAGTGAGTTACGGCAAACTTATACCCGCAGAAAAGAGTGAACATGGATCCGAAGTTTATAAGAATTATTTCATGCACATTGCACCTCAATCATTGTTGGCCTTACCGCGGGGCAAATAAGGGACTGTAGTTTCGTGTCTGATCTAATGTTCCTCCAAATAGCTCTGATAGTCCAGAAGCGGTACCTTCCATAATTGCCGACCCGGTTTGGCCACAAGCCAGTGCACCCCCCGCTTGGACACCAACGGCAGATCCAAACCCAGAAAACACTGCCGCGCCCAAATTAACATTCATTGCAGGTTGATCGGTCATGACATTACCCATTACTTGGCCTAGCAAGCTTGAGGCAACGCCTCCCGCAAATGCTCCCGCAGCAGAAGACGCGAAAGGATTGACAAAGCCAACGACTGCACCGGCTGTTCCACCTGCTAGAGCAGCAGGAATAGTGCCTCCTGAAATATAACCCCCTATCAGCCCTGAGATAAAACCAGATGCCACACCGGCAAGACCGAACTTCCCAGAAGGGTCGACGAAATTGACTGGGTCATTAAAAGTGTACCCATAGAAATTTGTCTGACCACCCCCAAACCGAATCGGATCCTTACTCAGCCATCTGCCCGTCTCACCCTCATAATCCCGCACGCCAAACCGCAAAAGCTTCGTATCCGAGTCATACAAACCCCCAGCAAATCCGAACGGCTGAAACCTAGGATTTGTATCGGAGAGGACCACCCCGTACTCATCATAACTTAGGCGTTGAGTAACGGCGCCACTCTATAACAAAATCCCAGAAGCTGGAAAACTATTGGTCAACGAAGCCACTACCAATCCGGAATAATTCTTACTGCTGACAATCAGTAATATTTTGACAATTTTTTCGCAAAAGTCAGCCGTTAATCGGCCGTTTTTTCCAAAAATTCTGAAAATTTAAAAATAGATCGGTTACAAATTAGTTCGTTTTTCTTTCCATTTCTTATAAAGAGAAATGAAAAATACCCACTGAAAATAGTTTGCGATTGCAGCAACAGGAATAAAAAATAACGTCACATAATTAGGATCGAAAACTTGAGACAACAAACCGAAAATATAACTAACAACTAACCCTATTGGAAACGTTAGGGCTGCAGTCAGATAATACGTAACGATTCCACTTTCGCCATTCAGCCCAAAGTTCATGAAAATTAGATAACCAATTACCGCGGCAACGATGAAATAGTAAAGTCCAAATTTGTTCATCTACTGCCCTCCGCCCATGGAATCCTTCACGAAATCTTTACAGTTATAGCTCCTTCACGGCGCCGCCGAGGACTTTTGCTTGGTGCATTCGGATTGATTTTGAGAGCAAGCAATGTAATCTTTTATCAGATTACCCATTTAGACGCCCACTGGCCCTACCAAAGTTGATTGTATCCTCCATTTGAATTTGCAAACGATGCGCAAACGGTAACTAGCCTCTCTTTTCCTCTGTCGTCTTTTGAAACAGGGAACATCTCTTTGAAGTCAAACCAATCACATTCAAATACCCCTTTACCAGAAGATCTTAGTTTTATTCTTGTGTCCAATCTTCGAGTTTTAGGTCCATAGTATCCTCAGTACAATTTTACCATTAAACTTTTTAATACGACTCGGGCACTGATATACTGAAGGCGACAACTCTGACCTCGCTAAAACTCGCAGCGCTGATTCGCGAAGTTCCATCTACCGCCTGAATCTAAGCATTTATCAGTGGAGACAAATTCGTATAAGCATATTCCTACCCATCAGGACGGCCGCAAGTATGCCAAAAACAATCTTACGTTTTAAGGACACTTTAATTCAGTGGGATTTGGTGATTGATCCTCACTGATCTTTTTCCAAACGGACTTCACTTTTTTGACTTTAACCAAATGATAAGAAGAAGCATATCCGCCTTTTTGGCAAAGGATAGACCAATCAGAATTTGAGTGCCTACATGCCCCAATTAGAAGAGAGCGCGGCAGTCTGCCATCTCCCGCATCAGATATTTCCCAAGGCTGTCCTGCATCAGCAATTCGTCCCGACGGATCATGACAAAATTTAACAATAGCTGGAGGAACATCTTTTAACTTATCAATCGTCTTAGCATTCAACGAAAAGCAAAATAAAAATCCGATGACAAGCGTAAGAAAACTCTTCATAAAATAATACTCCGTCCGACTAAAGCCCTCGAGCGGCAACATTATCGGATTTTCATAGTTATTCACGTTATTCACGTTATTCACGTTTTTCATATTTAGCAGACCGTTAATTTTTGGACCAGTCAAGTGTCCGAGCTCGTGTGCCAAGATTCTCGCTAATGTCACCGCATTAATCAAGGGAATAATCTATGGTAAGATCCCATCGGGTGACCAGCTTATTTTTATAGAACGTAAAAGTGTGATTTCCATTATTTTATCTCCGACTAATTTTCAGATAGGATATCTCACTTTCCTGATAACTCGATAGCTTCGTTCTGATAAATTATCCAACCATTTGATCCATCTTCTCGTTCAATTTTGATCGCCATATAGTCTTTGCCATATCTAATTCGGACAACCTTGAGGTTTTCTCCAGGCATTACATTTGTATTGCTCTGCTGACCATTTAAAGGCTCCCAGTTGCCATACAGAGGTACGGCCTTTATTATTTTAATCGATTTATTCCTATCACTTTGAACATCCCAAGCAAACCAAGCTGCCAGCGCCACAATTAAAAATATTACCAGTCCAATTACTTTTTTTATCATCTTGTCCCCAAGTTTTACGGTGAAAATATATTACCCCACGGAGAGGTCGGCGATGCAACCGCAGGATTTGCAGGATAGAACGTTTGTCCTATCGCGCTTGAACTATTAGCTATTGAGCTCATCACATTTGTAGGCAACATGCTCGAGCCTGATAGTATTCCAAGCTGTGACAAGCCACTCTGAAGAGGTCCACCACAATTATTAGAAGTAGAGCTATAACTGCCCGAATTGTTTTTTAAGTTATTCGCCAGCGCAGCCTCTTGTCCCGGGGTAAGATTTAAAATAATTCCTTTTCCATCTCTAAAACCATTTAGACCTAAATATGCTCCCGCCGAACGGATATCTAGCCCTCCTGGACCAAAACTGTATGATAAGCCATTTATATTCACCGAAATATGACCAAAAGAAGATGAGCCTCCTCCGACACCAGTCCACCCTATAACCTCGGTATATAATCCTGTCGGATCGACGTAAGACATTGGATTATTTCCAACGTAATTATATAAATTCGTATCTCCGCCATTAAAACCAATCGGATCTTTTGTAGTCCAACGCCCTATCGTCGCGTCATAATCCCGCGCACCAAACCGCACAAGCTTCGTATCCGAATCATACAGACCCCCAACAAATCCAAACGGCTGAAACCTAGGATTTGTATCGGAGAGGACCACCCCGTACTCATCATAACTTATATGTTGTGCTATTACACCGCTAGCAACATCAACAACTAATTTTACAGACCCAACTTGATCCTTAATAAACCGATACGAGCCGTCCGAGGTAACCATGTAATCAGGACTATGCCCTTCACTCACATAAACGAAGCGAGACTTTAAATTATTGGAAGCATCAAGCTCCGCAATAAGCCTTCCAAATTCATCATAAACGAATTTCTTCACCACAACGCCATCAACCTTCTTAACCACGCGGTGGCGTTGCCCGTCGGTCAAATAATCAACGCGCGACCCAATAGAAGGAACAACAGATTTTAAAGAACCAAAAACATCATACGTATAAGTTGTCATTAAGTTGGTAACCAAATCATTCTTAGTCAGCAAGTCCCCTACCTTATTGTAAGTGTATCGATGGGCGCTATTCTCAACCAACCGATCATGCGAATCATAAACCGCACCTGCGCCTAAACGATTCCCCTGCTGATCGTAATCATAGTGCGATCGAACGACACCACCAACTTTTACATCACTAAGTCTTCCGGAAATATCGTACGCGTAATCATACCGAGTTGATAGACCTTGGATCACGTCAGTTTTCGTTACGATTCGTCCGCCCGCATCGCGAGTGTAGGTCTCGCCGCCCTGAACAACCCCGTTAATGTAATAATTCTTTGACGCAATTTCGCCGTAATTATTGTAAGTATACAGTTCAGAAACCTGACCAATCTGCAGATTTACAATATCGCCAGTAGCTGCGTGCGGGAAATAACCATTGCGCCCGCGTTGACGACTTTGTTGTCCCGATCGTAAACAAACGAAACGGTGCTTTGATTTACACTCTGACTCTGTAACAAAATCCCAGAAGCTGAAAAACTATTGGTCAACGAAGCCACTACCGATCCGGAATAATTCTTACTGCTGACAATCGGTCCGATGTATCCGAGGCCAATGCTAACGCCGTCGCTTGAATCAAGGCTAGCGATGTTTCCTTTCGGCGAGTACTGGATCTTTTCAAAAATTGCGCCCGACTGCGCACCTAGAAATCGTCCGCCGATTGGTTCGTAATTATAGTCCACTCTCTGTCCGTCAGGACGCAGTTCGCTGATAAGCTGCTTGTCTTTATTATATTCGTAACTTGAACTAAAACTTGAATTACTATCGATCGCCGGCGGCGAGTACAGGCCAAGTAAATCAAACACTCCAAAATTAAAAAGATGTTCACTTCGTTCCGGCGGTTTAATTTTTGAAAGATTGGAATTCGCATCAAAACCGTATTGCACGACACTGCCATCGGGTTTTGTGACCGCAATTACATTTCCGTTCGTGTCGCGAGTGAACTGCGTGACTCTGCCCAGAGGATCAGTGACCTGACTTAAAAAACCTGAACTATCATAACTCCTGGTTGAAGTGCGTGATCCTTGCGTCGTCTGTGAAAGACGCCCGCGGGGAATCATATAACAACTGCACCGGACTAAAGCTACCCACTTGTAAGCTGATGGGACGCTCTTGCTGGTCAATCTTTGTAGTAACGACCCGGCCCACCCCGGTTGTCGTTGTGTTCGTTAAGTTACTTGTTGAAAACACATTCGTTACGGTTTTATTTGCGTCACCATCAAAAGTGGATTTGTCGGTTTGAGTAAAAGAAAAAAGTCCCGTCGAGGCGTAAGTTCTGGTACTTGTTACTTTGGATATGTAAGTCGCATTCTCAAGCGCCGTTATTCGTCGTGAACTTCGACATTCCACCTAATCGAGAATCAAGGCGCGTAAGACTTTGCAGCTGGCTTCCGTCGGGTTTAGACACGATCGTGTACCCAGAAAGATTGCGCGTCGTAGTCTGAAGCCCAGCCGCATCCTTGGCCGCGCTCGAGTTATCGTCGAACCCAAACGACAGCAAAATCTTCTGGATCCGTCCTTCAGGGCTTACGTGACGAACGATGCCGACTGTTTCAAGACCGAAAGTGCTTGTGTCGCCTACTGGGCCAGTTATGATCGAAATATTTCCAAGCTCATCGTAGTTGTAGGTATCGGTATTTTCCTTTGGTTTTTTAAACGAAGTCATCAGACCTGAATTTGTATAAGTAATCTCAGTTTTATTTCCCAAGTTATCGGTGACGGAATTTAAGAATCCTCTTCCATCATTTGATAATTGCGTTACTTGACCGTATGGGCCTACGATTTGCGTCGCAACGCCAGAATTTGCACGTATGATTTGGGTCCTGTTATTAAACGCATCTTGAATGGAAACTAGCCGCTGGGATGAGTCGTAACTGAATTCATATTTTACGGCACCCGTTTTTGCGAACAAAGTGCGTAGGTGACGTCCGACTAAATTAAAGATATAAATTTCACTTGCATCTTCGGATGGAACACTAATTTCATTTATACTAAAAGTTCCTGGTAATACATAGCCGTATCTCCGAATGCGATGATGATTGCTGTCTACGAAAGTTAAAGATTTATCTTCATTAAAGTATACCGTTGTAGGATTACTTATATTTGTTAGTAATCCTGAAAGTCCGTCCCCGTTGTAGGTCACGGTTCCGGATCCAATGATTGTATGAACAATGCCACTTCGATCGACGTAGCGAATGCGATCGTTTCCGCGATCCACGATATAAAGTTCTCCTTCGCTGATTTTTACGCTTCCGATGTCACTGAATTTCGCTTCTGTAGCGATGCCCTCATCCCCCGAAAAACCAGCAATCCCAGTCCCCGCGACCGTTTGAATAATTCCGTTAGGAGATATTTTCCGAACAACATTATTGCCCGTATCGGCAATGTAGAAATCACCTGTGGATCCAGTCGCGGTAAAGTTTGGATTATTCAAAGTGGCTAGGCTCGCATTACCCCCATCGCCAGAGTACCCCGCCACGCCATTCCCGGCATAGCGGTGAATTATGCCGTCCGGCGTGATTCTGCGAATCACGTGGTTACCGGCATCTGAAATGTACATCGACCCGTCGTCCGAAAGTAAAATTGCGCCCGTGAGGTTAATGGTAGCTAGATTTGCGGGTCCTTCATCGCCCGTGTTGCCCGCGATACCGGTTCCGATGATGGTCGTTATAATTCCATCTGGGGTGATTTTTCGAATTCTAAAGTTATCACGATCAGAAAAATAAATATTTCCTTGGCGATCTGTTGTTAGAGCCGTCGGATTATTAATTTTCGCGTTAATTGCGGGACCATTATCACCGGAAAACCCCAAAGTATCCGTTCCGGCTATCGTGTTCACGATTCCATCAGCCGTCACTTTACGAATGCGATGGTTTTCAGTGTCTGAAACGTAAATGCTACCGTCGACTGCCGTATGGATACTACTTGGAAAATTGAACTTTGCATTGATCGCTGGTCCGCCGTCGCCTGACGACCCTTGCCCTGATCCCATCGTGGTCGTTACTACCTTATCTAATTTTTTGGAGGCGATCACTTCTCCAGAACCTTTATACGATATCTGCTTATCGACATCATAAGAATGATGAGCGTCAAGCGACCATAATCCAACTTCGTTTATCACAAAATTATGCGAAAAAGTGTTCATTTTAAAATCGCGATTAAAAACTCGCTGAATGTAGAATAATCCGCGGCCCGGTAAATTTTTAAGACTTGTACCCGGAGCAATACTGTCGAATGAAAATGCTTGGTTGGGATTAAAAGGGGCTAGTTCATAAATGCTCGGAAAATAGTATCGAACTTTAATTTTAGCTTGAGTGGTGGTTGCTACATCACGCCCATATGCATCTTTACCGTCCCAAATAAAATTAAAAATTTTGTTGGGCTCTGGCTGTTGGATGCTGTATTCGGTGCGGCCGGCGATGCTGACTTCAGCGATGATATAGAAAATAAGAGGATCAACTGTCGGACCCGTTAACGGAATGGAAATCGAGTGGCTGGTTTTACGCCCAGATACTCGCTCAGTCGAATAATTTAAATTAAAATCAGTGCCATTTATTTTTATTTTCTCACTCAGAAGCCGTTCGGCAATCCTAACAACGCAAGCATTATCTAACTTGGGACACCCATTAGGGTTGGCGTTTTCCGGGACCGGATTGGCATCGGCCACGGCCTGGTTGCTACCACCCATGAAGTTTAAATCACACGGCGAAAATCGATCAAGCGTAATTCTCCATAATGTTTTTCCGACCGGGTATAATGTCGCAAGCTTTTGCAACTCTTCAGTTGAAAATAAAAACTGGTCGAGCTCGACTTGGGTAGCGCTACCGTTTCCGAAATCCACTTGCGCAATGCCGTTTGTGATGCCCGTGATTTTTAAAACGATTCCATCTTTTTGCGCCGACCAATAACCTTTTTGATAGTCATAAGTTCCTAATGGAACCGCGATTCCAACGGGTATATTTAAAAAATTATCGACGTAGTATGGGATAGGTTTTGAAAACTCAATATGCTCGGCTCCGAGTGCAATGTCTTCATCCGCTGATACTTCAACGGCGTAAGTGTAACCCGAACGCGGCGGAAGCGTTGCCGGCATCTGCTTTTGGCCGTTTTCTCCGACGGTAAATTCCGTCACGCGGAGATTAAGTGAATTAACCAGACGAGTACTACCATCCGGCATAACAATTTTAGCTGATGTGTTCGACGGGACTAACAACGTCGCCGTCCGTGTTCCATCACTGTCAGTTTGCGTACTTCCTTGAGCCACCTGAATGGCGTTGCTATTTAAGGCCACGTTTGTCACTTTAGGATCAAGCTTTTTTAGAATGACATCTTCCATCACATTATACTGCTGTTGATCATCACTCGGAGCGTGACGTTGCAATTTTAAGAAGCCCGCGCGCGAATAATCGATGGTAAAATTTCCGCCCGAGTGAACCGCAAGATCGTAATATCCATCCGCGCGCGATAAAGTTTGACCGAACTGCGCTTCGTTTAACGAGCGAACCGTGACGCCACTTAATGGCTGCCCGCTTTCGTCTAAAACTCGTCCTCGAACTAGAATCAGGCGTTGCGGAATAACCTGCGAAAGATCAACGTTTGTTTGAATCGGATTCGGACCCGTATATAAAAATGAGATTTGTTCTTCGATCGTTGGATTTAATTTTCCAATTAAGCTTGGGGCGACGGTCTCGGGGCTTACCGGCAGTTCTACGGTTTTCGCGATGACATTGACTGATTTTTGTGACGAAGCTCCTGCAGAGTCTTTAACCGTCAAGGTAACCGTATAAGTTCCGGCGTTTTCGAAAATATGGGTTTGGGTAAGTCCGCCCGTAACTGCAGGACTGCCATCGCCAAAATTCCAGCTATAGCTTAGGCTTTGGTTTTCCGGGTCACTTGAACCTTCGCCCGTAAAATAGGTCATCAGGGGTGCGGTTCCGTTTGCGCCCGCGATGAAGGCTAGCTGAGGGATCGGGGGCAAATTCTGAACGACCTTGATTTGCTGGCTTACACTGTTGGTCGCGCCTTTGTTATCGGTTACGGATAAAGTTAAATTGTAATTTCCAGCTAAGGTGTAGATGTGGGTTACAACGGAGCCGGCTGCAGAAATTCCGTCTCCAAAATTCCAAACGTAACTAGTAATCTGACCGTCGGCATCACTAGAAGTAAATCCGTTCGCCGAGACCATGAACGGCGCAAAACCTTCGACCTGGCTAAGTGACAACCGCGCCACCGGCGGAAGATTCGGAGTCGAGTTTGTATTCGCGAATATTTCAAACTGCACACTAACATTGAGGAGACTTGTGACAATCACTTTAATTTGATTCTGAGTTTTTAGAGCCAGTGGCACGGTGAATTTTCCTAAAGCGGGCGACCAAGTAGGCTTCGCCAAAACTTTCACGTTATTTAAATAAAATTCAACATCAGTAGGACGGGTTAATAATACTGTCACCTTACGTAAAGCGTTCTCAACCTGACAAATTAGGATTGCGAGGGGATTTCCAGAACAAGTTTGGGGACTTAAATTATCGCCATTCCCATTTTGAAAAACTAAAGACCCAGGAGTAGCGGAACTTAAAGTAGGCAGGACATACGATTTCGTAGTTGTGCCTAGAATTTTGCTTTTTAAAGTTTCTGGTCCGTAGATTGATTGGGTTTCCGCTGCATGAAGATCAGTTGATAAAAATAAGAACATGACAATTCCAGCAACGTGCAACATTGATTTCGACATTAGCCTGCCTTTTTGATTAAATGAGGTGGCTATTTATCGGATCACTTAAACTTAACTTAAGGTCGTTGCTTAATAAAAGAACACAAGTTTATGTTTTTATTATAATGATACGCCCCGAATTAGGATTGATATCAGTTTAATTCTCCAGCAAAGGAAAGTTTTTTCGCCAGAACCACGTGATCGGTTTTTTCTTCGGCCCTAAAACAAATTCCGGCACTGCCCAACACCAGTCAAAAGGCCAGCTACTCCTGCAGCTGCACCTACAAAAGCAAGCGGACCGGTAATGAGGGCGCCGGCGCTGCCTACAAGAAGTCCATAACTACCACCGACTAGTACCACACCCCCGACAACACTACCCCAATGTACATCTCTTATAGTTGTTCCAGTTGGATCAATAAAGTTGACCGGGTCATTTACCGCATACCCGTAAAGATTCGTATCCCCGCCCTCAAACCCGATCGGATCTTTCGTCGTCCATCGACCCGCCCTAGGGTCATAATGTCTGTCGGACCGAAAACTCAAAACGTATAGTTTAAGGCTATAGTCATTTTATGAGTGAACCAAGTTATTTTTAAAAAGGCCTAGGTTCCGAATTTTTTGAGGATTATGAAATTTTTAGCCAAATTCGCGCCAAAAAAAGCGATGAGTGATATCTACTGTCTTTTATATGATTCAAATGAAAATTTTCTCACCGGAGTCAAATATCCCCAAATGACGTCCGAATAAACGAGTTTAGGCAATACCTCTTCTTGCTCATCGAAAGAATAAATTCTTTTTTCACCATTAACGAATAATTCCAGAATAATTTTGTTAATTCTAATTTTATATTTATCTCTGCCATTCATCCAATAATTTTTCACAGGAATATAAGTAATAAAACTTTTAATTTCATTAAGATCTTTAATTTGAAAGCCTACGGGAAAACCGGACGCTCTTGCAACGAGGTCAACTTCAAAAGAAGCACCGTTGTCAGAGATTTTAAAAATTTTGTATTGATTTACTCGTTTAAAAAACAGCTCTTCGGGAATGCCCGTTTGTGAATTTTCCCGAATCAATTGTATATGATCCTCTTCTCCTCCGATTCCTCCTCCGTCGCTTTGATATATCAAAGGATTATTAGGGCTGTCCCAAGAATATTCCACATATAGTTTTAATGTAAATGTTTGAATTTTGCTGCGGATTTTATCCAACTCGGCTGCGCTGGCCATATTTTGTAATTCATCTTTACGTGAGCCATAATAATAGCCGCCAACAGCAGAGAATGCGCTCAAAAATGCAAACACTGCGGCAACTAATCCGGTTATCAAACCGAAAGTACTTATATTCCTATATACTAGATTAACTTCTTCTAGCGTATTCCAAAATGGCATAGAGACCTCAATCAAATGCTAATCGATCACCCTTCTGTCTGCAGCTCCATTTGCTTAGTCTTTCTTAAGTCTGAAACGCTAAACCCAGGCTTTCCTTCCCCTTGCTTAATTACCTCGGCGACGTTTAGACTGCCCAACATTAAGGTATAGTTATTTGCCGACATAAAATAATGCACTTTTTCTCTAGCAAAAGGGAACATTACAGCCGCCATGTTTGCCAAACATGGAACATCTGATAGCTTCTCACAATTAGGAATTTTCTGACTTAATTTAAAATCCGCTATCATTTCAACGAGGATATCTACCTTTGGCAGGTCATCAATTTTTTCAACTGAAGATACTTTTATACCAAATAAAATCTTTAAATTAGAATCATCACTGATAAGTACTTCAACTCGAATAAACTGCTCGAATGCTTCCTTTGTTGGGACAGCTAAAAATGTACAATCAAAGCGTGGCAAAGTTATTCTGTGAAATTCAAAGCTTAGGGGGGCTTGCATATGCATCCTTGTTTAAATCTGTTTTATACCAATCAGAGCTGTCTTGCTTAATCAGAATAGACGTAGTTCTAGCATCACTTCCGGGTTTAATCTCTAAGCCTGAGTGAAGATCTATATTAATTTTATAAAAACCTTTTACATTTTCTTTCGTACTAATATGTCTATAGTTCCATTGGCGCTCGGAATCACAAAGCATTTCATAATCAAATTTATTAAACGCAAAACCTTCGTCATGTAAGCTTTTAATAAAGTTAAAGTTTTGCTTACTAAATGCCGCCAATCTTAGTAACAAATCCGTCGAAAGATTTAATTCCGAGTATGAACCCTTTTCTATCTTAACAAACGCCTTTTCATTTAATCCTAAAAATCTTGAAGCTCTTGATTTCGTAGCAAAACCAAAAGACTCTCTTATTTGAGTGATTTGTTCTACATTCAATTTTCTCCAAGACTTATTAAAAATAATATTTTCAATTCGACTAATTTCCTCGGAAGGAACCCAAGTATGTCCGCAATTTTTATTAGAGCATTTGAAGTAGAATGCGTCCTTAATAATAATTTTTTTACCGGTATCAGCATCTAACTTAGTACTTTCAAATGGCTCAATTACTTTAACAAATTTATTCTCACATTCAGGACAAAATTTAGCAGCCTGTTTTTTTCTTTTACTAGTTTTATTTGTTACTGTTTTTTTCTTACTTTTTTTTGTCATTTTTTGTCCTAATTTCAATTTCTACACCTTCGGCTTTTGAATCTTTGTGGTAATTAATTGAAAGACTTTTTATTTTAGATGGTACTCTCCAGTTTTGACCGTCTGCTTTAATCTGAAACTTAAAATATTTAAACACATTGTTGCGAATGATCCACAGGCCTGTTTCATACGTTGGTAAATGTTGTTCATGACCACTTGTTTTCCATAATTTTTTATGCTCGGTAATCTGTACAGACGCTTCACGTAACACCCCCCAGCGATCAAAACCATCTCCTGTAAGTTCATTAATACTGTTTAGTGGACTTATCGTACTTCCAAAAAAATCAACCTTCTTTTCCTCTTTCACCCAGTAATTAAGTATCTTAATAAGATCCTCAATTAGCTGCTCGTCTTCAACGAGCGTCGACTTGCCTGAAGGCTGCCACTTCTTAAATCTTTCATTCCAAATTAAGACCTTACTAGTCTTGGCCAGTTTGTCATCTTGACTCACTTTATAACTCCTTATCGGAAAGTGCAATAATGAACTTTAATACCCCGCTATATGAGCTATGGCAATGAAAATAAGACATTTTGGCCTATGGATTAAGCCAAAATCTTCACTAAGCTAATATATCAGTTTTAAGGACTTGCCCACACTTAATACCGATGCGCCAATGGCAGATTTCGCAAGACCAAATTTATGCAAAACGTCTTGCCTTGGCCCTCCGGCCATCATTGATACTGGCTAACAGTAGGAGGACCGATGAGCGGAACTATTAATTTTATTCAGAATTTTGTCTGTGCAATGCTGCTCGCAGCGGCTGGCACTTTAGGCGAAGCCACAGGCTTAATGGGAAAAGAAGTTGCTAAAGCCTATCGTCACGGCGGAATTTCTTTTGTTTGGTTTAATAACCAACTTATGAAGCCCAGAGGTAGCAAATGAGCCTCATTGAAGAATCTGACAAATTAAAAGTTCTCATATGCAAACTTCGCTGTATTGGATACTTCATTGAAACTCAAGATCCTGATTATTCACGTCCGATTGATTTTGATGAAGTTCAATACGGCTTATCGCTTATAATAAACGAGATCATTGACGAAATGTCCGCTGTTCATGAACGCGTACAAAACATACAAAAAATTTGAATACAAATTTTTTGTATGCGTTTAAAAAATCTGAACTCACTTAAGTATTTGAAATCACTCAAGCCGTATTCTAAGGCTCGACCTATCTTTTTTAAGGCTTCAAGCACTTACTTCTTAAATATCTTAAATTCATTTGTTGAATAGAATTTAATATTAGAAATTGGCTTCATTGAATCAGATAACTGAGCATCCTCGATTTTCAATATCGGCCCATAAAAATAACCCGCAGACCCGAATAGTTGTCCCATCGTTTGTTGAATCGTGATCGAGTAGCCTTTGCCTTTATACACAGATGTTCCACCGTCCGCCAGTAGCGGCTGACCTTCATCAAATTTTGCAAACTTTGGCTTTTTCCCAGCTTCGACAAGACCGTTGTCGAATAGGTCACAGACTCGTTCCATTGCAAAATGAATCTAAAGTCAGGATACGCTAAGAACGCCGGGCCCAGTCGGCCCATGGGAAGAATTAAAGAGGACGGTAAAGTTTCACCCTCCCATTTGCCGCTGATGGGCTTGATGCCCATTCGCATCCACTCATTTCTAGAATGCTGAATCGTGATGTCGGCTTCTTCCCAGGCCATTTCTGCGGGTACTTTCACTTCTTGCATCCAGGGTTCGCCGGCCTTCCAGCCTTTTTTTGCGAGATAGTTTGCTGAAGTTGCGATTGTATCTGGAATACTTTTAACAAGATTCACTTTTCCGTCATGGTCGTAGTCGATGCCCGATTCAAAATAATCTGATGCCATGAACTGCGTTCCGCCTAATTCACCGGCCCAGTTACCGATCATTTCGTCAGGAGTGATGTCCCCACGTTGCACTAAGCGAATCGCATCAAAAGCCTGCGCGCGAAATTTATCGGCCCGCCTACAATCGTAAGCTAACGTCGCCACCGCGCTAAGGATTTTAAACTTACCTGTGCTCGCGCCAAAATCGCTTTCTAAAGCCCAGAAAGCCGCAATGACCGCCGGAGCCAATCCAAAATCTTTTTCGATGCTTGCAAATAAATCTTTTTGAGTTGTGGTGATTCTTTTCACGGCGCCCTGCCGACGACCTTCAGAGGCCATGCGATCCGCGAATTGCAAAAATGTTTGTTGAAAGACGTTTTGATTACGATCCCGTTTTATCACGTCAGGATTAAAGACCAAGTCTTGGGCAACCAGATCCAAGGTTTGCTGCGTGATTCCTTTTCGGCGAGCCTCGAGTTTAAACTCTTGTAACCAATTTTCAAAACTAACACGGTTTTCACAAGACGGCGGAGTTCCTCGTAGACTTTGAACCTGCGCCCCTGCATTTATCGCGAAGCAAGAAACCAACAACGTGCCGATTAGGTATTTTTTTTCATATATTGCAGGAAATGCAAATTTAGCTCCGGCTAAAAACCCGTTTGTTGTCTCAGGGGATGCTAAACTGTAAATAATATGAACGTTTTCGCAAATTAGCGCCCTGTGCGGGGCGGAAATAACCCTCGCGGATTAATCTGCCAGTGACGCTTCAAAATTACTTAGAATCTTAACCGTTTTCGAGAGAAATAATTCTCTTTTTTTATCTAACTTTTTAAATTCGGCCATGAATTCCTGCGTTGGTTTTAAGTCTACGCCAATGAAGCTGTAACCGTTCCAATGGAGTTCCGAGGCGTCAATGGCAATTCGAACTCGCAGACGACCATCACGAATCTTCTCTTCGTAGATCGCAAAGCCTTGAA
>CAXSEH010000007.1:0-10146 GCA_964236345.1 uncultured Bdellovibrionales bacterium | reverse complement strand
TTCATAATTTTTTCTAAACTGTCTTGCTCGTCAATTTTACCATCTTTAAATTTAGACTGCACGAACGAATCTTGCTTGAGAGCTTTAACTATGTCGGTTTCTTCAAAATAATCCGCAAGCTTGGCTTCTTTTTCTGTTTTCAAATTAAACGATCTAAAACCGGTAGACGTATAAACGGGGCCACATCCCCCACTTTTCATGTCGCCGAGTTCAACTGAAGCTAAGGAACCAACTTTGCTAACCAGTTTTTCAAAAAATGTTCCGTTCGTTGAGCAAACGGCTTCATTTTCGTCGACAAATTCAAGACAGCTTTTTTCGAAAGCATTTGTAACAAGCTTATTGTTTTTCTGGATTAAGAGTTTGCTAAATTGAACTTTGAAAGGATCATTTCCGACCGTTTCATATCGAATTTTTTACGTAGAATCTTTTCAAGGGAGTTGCAACTTTTAAACTTGAAGACGCCCGTAGTTTCATAAGTCTGGGTATTACTAAATATAATTTGTCCGCCTTTAAAAACAGGGTAACGATTATCAAACATTTTTTGGACGTCAAAAAGTGCACCTAATGTAAAAGTTTCGGAATTTATTTTTTTTATCATTTCTGGTTCAGTTAAATTTTTTGTTTTTTTGAAAAAGGAGTCATCGTTTCTGAGCGATAAAATATCTTCTTCGGTAAGTGGTTCCGCAGCAGAAATCTCGTTAGTCTGAAGAATCCAAAATTCATTTCCGGACTTTAGCTTTGCATTCAGCCAAATCTGCGGTTCCTTTTTCGCTTCAGTACGCACTTGAATTTTGAGGACTGAGACGAAAGCGTGTATGATTTCGCCGTTTACCTTTCCGGCGGGCTCATTGTAGGTTGATGTATTGTTGCCAACATACAAAACGGAATCTTTTGGATAACAAAATAAATTTTCGGGACATTTTTCTGAAATAACTGACGAATTCTTTCCTTGTTCGACCGCCCTTAATCGCGGTGCAGCCAAAATGAAGACTGAAAAAAGAGTCATGTGAATTAGAAAATGTGAATTCTTCATCGATAAAGTCTATTTGAGCCGTGTTTGATTTTCAAGAATATAGAACCAAGTTCCGAAGCTCAACTTTCTTATTTTTTTTTGCTCTTTTGAGTCAAATGGCGGTAAAATAAAATATATGAATATTAAAAAGTACCCCTCCACCTACGTAGCCGCCGACATCTTAGTGGTGAAGCGAATACCAAACGGAGGCGAAAGTGTTTTGCTGATCCAACGCAAGAATGAACCGTTCAAAGGTTCGTGGGCTTTACCCGGCGGTTATTTTGACCACGCGGATTTAGATGTTAAACATGGAGCGATTCGTGAACTTCATGAAGAAGCGAATATTCAAGTCACTGAAAAGCAATTAAGTCTGATCGGGGTCTATTCGCGCAAAAATCGCGATCCGCGAGAAAACTCGCCCACCGATCCAAGTCGGATCGTTTCGGTCGCGTTTAAATTAATTTTGACGGAAGAGCCTACGGAAATCAAAGCCGGTGACGACGCCGCTGCATTTCGATTTTTCTCGTTTGATGCCCTACCCGATTTAGCTTTCGATCACGCCGAAATTATTCGCGACGGACTTGCCAAGTAATCGTTAGATTATTTCGAAATAAATTCGACGGTTCATTCGATTCCGTATTTATCTCTGAACATGCCGAAGTAGGTGCCCCACGGGCTGTCACCCATTGGCATTTTAATTTGGCCACCGGATGAAAGGCGGTTGAATATCTTCTTCGCTTCATCCTTGGTCTCAGCGGTGACCGAAATCTTCGAACGATTTTCCTTTTCGTTTACGGGCCCCATACTGGCGGGAACATCATTTGCCATCAAATGATTCTTTCCGATGGGTAAAGAGATATGCATTATTTTTTCTTCTTCAGCTTTAGGAACTTGAAATGCGGGGCCAGCCATTTCTTTAAAGCGTATCAGTTTTGCGAATTCGCCGCCGAAGACAGACTTATAAAAGTTAAAAGCTTCTTCCGCATTTCCGTTGAAGTTGATGTAAGGATTGATTGATGCCATAATTTTTGCCTCCAGAGGAATTTATGTATTTGTAATCTAGAATCCCGCGTTTAAAAACGGCGAAACTTTAAATAAGCCCGTCGTGTTGAAATTCAGCAATCCAATTTGAACCCCGTGAAGCGACGTGGCCATATTAATGAGGCCAATTTGTAAACCGTAGACGGCCTTCGCTTTGTTAAAAACGCCGGCTTGTACGCCGTAGATTGTGGTGAATTCGCTTAAGTTGGCGGCGGAAAGTTGTAAGCCGAATACTTCGGCTTCGCCCATGTTGTAGTTTGTGAAAAGGGCTAACTGCACACCGTAAACTTTGGCTTTGTTCGTGTTAAAATTACCGACGCCGGCGGCCTGAAGGCCCACGATGTGCGTGTCACCACGGGTCGCGTTGAACACCCCCGCGACGGCAATACCGACAAAACTTTGCTGCGTGATATTTCCGATTAAACCGAAATCAAGACCGTAAATATTGTAGTGGTTTCCGTAGATGACGCTCACTCGGGCGCCGGTTACCGTGTAATCTTGCGGTGGCAGTTGCAGTGGAGGAACCAGGCCTATCGCAAGCGGCGTTGTCGCCGCGAAGCTGAATGAACCAATCAACAAAAATACGGATAAAAAGCTAAGTAGAAAATTGATATTTCGTTTTTGTGTTCTCATATGGGCATTTAATCATAGTAAATCCGGGGCACCAATAGACCTAGGTCCGGATTGCTCGCCCAATATTTTTTCTTGCATTATAAGTTAGTCGTCCCACAATCAAAGGCAACCAGGAGAAAAATAATGGCTCAAAAAACAATCGCGGTGATCGTCGGCAGTCTTCGCAAGGAATCTTTAAATCGTAAAATGGCAAAGACTTTGATGTCACTGGCGCCAGAAACTTTAAAAATGGAAATCGTCGAAATCGGCGACCTGCCACTTTACAATGAAGACCTTGATGCAGTTCCGCCGAAAGCATGGTTAGACTTTCGCTCTAAAGTAAAAAGTTTCGATGCCGTTTTATTCGTAACTCCCGAGTACAACAGATCCGTTCCGGGAGTTTTAAAAAATGCGATCGACGTGGGTTCAAGACCGTACGGTCAAAGTGTCTGGAACGGGAAACCTGGAGCCGTCATGAGCGTTTCCCCGAGTGCCATGGGAGGCTTCGGCGCGAACCATCACTTACGCCAATCACTAGTCTTCTTAAATATTCCAACGATGCAACAACCTGAAGCCTACGTCGGCGGCGCCGGAAAACTATTCGATGAAAAAGGACAAGTTACCGCGGACTCATCGAAGCAATTTCTAAAAACCTTCATAACTTCGTTTGCCGAATGGGTCAAATTACACGTGGGCTAATCCGACCGTCGTCAGAAGTAAGTTGCAAAATCAGTTCAGTCGTTTTTAAATACCCTTATGAAAAAATACGCACTTAAACTTATGATCGGCGCTGTTCCCGTTTTTATTTTGTGGTTTTACGTCGCGTTTTACACTTCACCCATAGCCCATATGGAGCAGGCGGTGGATCGTCTTTTATTTTCATTACAATGCAGTGGCCTGGCCGCATTTTTTTGCCTGATGATGGGGGTTGAGGCCGTCGCGCACGATCGCTTGTTTTCTCCGGCCATTGATCCATTAGCGGGTTTTGAATCGAAGCGGTTTTTAACGAACAAACAATATTTACAAAATACCTTAGAGCAATTTGTTTTATTTAATGCCGCCATTTTATCTTTCACGGGCCTTTCACAAAATGGCGAAGATTTACGGATCGTCATCGCAACGACATTAGCGTGGATCCTTTCGCGTCTTATTTTCTGGGTCGCTTACCATAAGTCTTCGCTAGACCGAATCTACGGATTATCGGGCATGATGATGACCATGCTTATTCTTGGATATTCGACCTTTATCTTCATCCGAAATCAATTGGGCCTGCCGGTCGCCCTTATTTTTATATTTTTATTTTTTGTTTTCGAAACCATACTTGCCTATTTTTCCTGGAAAAAATCCCGCATTCAGTAATATTTAAGGGGTCGCCTTCGCCCGCAATCTTCGCGAAATATTTGTCAACTTCGTCTGGATACCGGGACCAAATTCTGAACCGGCCAGGGGAAACGGTAAAGTTTGATTCGCGCGACAATCAAAATAACTTAAGGGTACCGCTTTCACAAGTTCTGAACCCTTGTCTTTGTAGACCTGTAAAAGATAAACCGCCGTATGGGAAAGTGACTGCGTGATTGAACTATATTGCTTGCAGGCAGCAAAACCCCACACGTTATTTGTTTCTTCGACGACTTGTTGTTCTTCGAGATTTATTTCAGCTCTTGATAAATGGCCGCGCTTCACCTGAGGTCTAAAAAAATTCAAAGACGCTTGTAAACCTGAGTGTAGAAGATTGTCTTGGAAAAAATGATTTTCTCCGTCTACACATTGGGATAGATCCGGTTGAAACAGGGAAATGATTTCGGTACCGATCGAACCCTCGATATAAAGGCAGGAAGCAAAAACTGGCTTCGTGTGAAATAAGCGACGGTCGGTCAGACTAGCTAAGCCTACGGCCGATGTTGTTCGACGAGCTAGGGAGACCACCGGATTCGTAAGGCTAAGGCTTTCATCAAATGGTAACGCCGCGACGTAAAGCCAAGCCACCAGCCCGAATGCGCCGTAACCCAAACCTTGAATCCACCGCCGTGAAATTTTAAATCCATCCCAAGCAAGTGGTTCTTTATCAACGTAACTCAAAAAAAGAAGCGAGATCACGATCAACTGCCAAACAACTTCCGTTGACGTGAGCGCCAATCCAACGTGAACCGGCAATAAAATAACGATCACCATTCTGCGGTAGCGGCCCCAAAAAGGTAAAAAAGATCCTAAAACCTCGGCGAGCAAAGAAAAATAAGTGAGTGCCTTAAGCGGGCAAGCCATTGCGGCCCAGGGAAGTGCGGGGAATCGTGAAAAAGTCGGACTTTCAAGAAAATATTGAAGCATATCTCCATGAAGCCAATTGGGATCAAGTAACCGCTGGGTCACCGACGCAAAATAAATGAGACCCAAGAGACATTCAAAAAATCGGACCGTGATACCCAAGACCGCATCAGATTTAAAATTATTTTTTCGACGCCAGATCTCGTTGAATACGAGGGCTAAAAAAACAAAAGGTAAACAGTCGCCCCAACTGCAGTGTGCGAAGGTCGAAAAATCGTTCAAGTAACCTACTCCGAAAAATAAAACGGCGTAGGCGACAAGCATCTTCTCGGAAACTAACATCCAAAAAGAGGCCGAGATAACCCCAAGCCAAATGACCAAGGGGATAACTAAACTTGAATAGGATCCCAGACCTCGCAAATAATAATTTTCGAGATAAAATCGAAACACGTAAGGGGCCGGAAAAAGATAGAACAAATAGGCCGAAAGCACGCTAACGGCTAATAGAATTCTAAAAACTTTGAAGTGGGGAACTCGAAACGATTTTTGAATATAATCTGCGCTTAAGAATTTCATCGCTTTACCATTAGGCGCGGTGAAATCGAAATTGTCTAAGAAATTTTTCAAGCCGCCCTTTGTCACCCCGACCCATTTAAGGTGCCAACCAATCTTGATTCTCGTAAAATAAAACTATGAGCAAAACTAAATTGAAAAAAATAAACCCTTCCGCGACTGGTTCCTTCAAAAGTAAAGACGACGCACACAAAATCACGAAGGCCTTGCAAAAACAAATGTACGACCTGTTCTACCTGATGTTTGCGCACGACAAGTACTCTTTACTGATCATTTTACACGGGATCGACACCAGCGGCAAAGACGGCGCCGTCAAAAATATATTCGATAGCGCCAACCCGCTGGGATTGCGCGTTTATTCTTTTAAGAAACCAACTCCCGAAGAACTTCGGCATGATTTTATTTGGCGTTGCCACAAGCACACCCCTGAATGCGGTTTAACCACCATCTTCAATCGCTCTTATTACGAAGATGTAACCACGGTGATGGTTCATCCTGAATTTCTGCAAGCGCAAAGAATTCCCGACGAACTTGTAAAGCGGAAAGATTTTTTTAAGAAGCGTTATCAGCGGATCAATGATTTCGAACAGATGCTGGATGAAAAAGGCACGGTGGTCCTTAAGTTTTTCTTACATATTTCAAAAGAAGAACAAAAAAAGCGCCTTCAGGATCGCCTTGAGGACCAATCGAAAAATTGGAAATTTTCCGAAGGTGACGTGGAAGAAAGAAAGCTCTGGGATCAGTATGCCGACGCGTTTCAAAAAATGATTACGAACACCGACACTACACACGCCCCATGGCACGTCGTTCCGGCCGACCATAAGTGGTATCGGGATTACGTCATCACGAAGACGATCGTCGATCGTTTAAGTGAACTTAAGATGGAATTTCCAAAGAATAGATTTAAAATCACGGATATTAAATAAAGGCCTCAAAGAATACCGTAAATGGACGTAGCCTATGTTTTAACGACCTTGGCGCGTGTTGGCTTCAAATTAAATGATTTGCTTTTTAAAAACTCGGTAACAATAAAAGCTCATTCCTTGCTAGCGACATTTTCGAAGTGCTAAAGTTTTCGCATGAAGATAGCCACTTTTAATTGTAATTCAGTTCGTAAGCGCCTTCCGATTATCCTTGAGTGGCTTGAAAAAGAGCGCCCCGACGTATTAGCTCTTCAAGAGACCAAAGTGCAAGATTCTGAATTCCCGGTCAAAGCCTTTCGGGACGCCGGCTACTTCGTTCATTTTCGCGGAATGAAAGCCTATAACGGAGTCGCGACCATTACGCTGGAAGAGCCAACGGAAGTTTTGTACGGTTTCAAAAAAGGCACCGACTCTGAAGATTTTCGTCTGCTTCAAGTCGTGGTTCAAGGAATACGAATTATTAATACTTACGTGCCCCAAGGTTACGATATTGAATCCGAAAAATACCAGTACAAACTGAAATGGTTTGCGCGCCTTAGAAAATACTTCGATAAATACTTAAAAATGAAAGAGCCCGTCATTTGGCTAGGAGATTTAAATATCGCGCCCGAGCCGATCGACGTAGCCCACCCCGAGCGCAATCTAAAAGATCCCTGTTTTCACATCGTCGCCCGTAAGGAATACCACAAAACCGTGAAAGGCCGCTTCATCGACGTGTACCGCGCGAAATACCCGAACAAGATTCAGTATACTTTCTGGGATTTTTTTCGTAACGCCTTTGAACACAATCGCGGTTGGAGAATTGATCACATCATGGTAACGCCAAGCCTTGCAAAACAATGCAAAAAGGTCGTCGTCGATATGGGTCCCCGCCAAGTGCCGAGCCCTTCGGATCACACTTTTGTTTGGGCGCAATTCAAGCTGTAATTTAGTTCAGCTTAGCCGTCAACTTTTTCTTTTGCGAGCTTTGCACGGTAGCGAAGCTCCGCGGCTAACGAGGTTGCATTATACTAGCCAGGGCTATTCCCGAATTAATTGATAAGAACCCGGCTAGCTGGCCGTCCCGAAAAAGCGAGGCGTAAACTTTTGAACGACAGGTGACTGATCTTTTTAGGGGCGAAAATGTCTCAGAAACTACGTGCGACGGCACATCGAAATTATGAACTAGCGCCGGGGCAGAGTCAGTCGCCATCGCCGCAGATCTGGTCTGTAAAATATGTGATATCGATTCATGCCGATGAAAAAGATCGTACCAAGGTCGACATAAAATATCTTCAACCGAATAAGACAACCACGTATGATGATTCGGAGTCCAAAAAGTCATCCGCTGACCGCAATCATAAACCGCAGCGTAGTCCCCGTTTTCAAAATAGGAATCAAGATCAGCTGCCGGTTGAAGATTCATTTTTGCTAAATAATTGAAAGTAGTTTTTTTTTTCTGACTCGTTCAAAGGAACCTTCTGCAGTAGGTTCTGGCGTAATAAATCAACGACCCCGCCAAAATTTTTAAGCATTTGTTTTTGCAACGAAGACGACAAGTTCGAAAAGTGGTCCAATGACGAAACGTAATAAGGAATGACATCCACCCCAGCATTTACCATTAAGGAGCTGTAGTCCTGGCTGAGCTTCAAAAATCTACTTTGGTTTTCATTTTCAGTTTCGTGTGCGATAAGATCCATGAATAAAGCTTTGCAATGTTCATTTAAGAGCGCAAGTTATTTCCGACGAGAAAAATTTTCTTAGGCGATTTAAAACGCCGAGACCGCCAAGGGGTGCGCTGACCTTTCATAGGCCGAAGCGGAATGTTTTTTGGCTTTTTTACAAGATATTGTTGGTAACCGCGAAGGGCCCATTTAAACTTCGAATTTTCGACGATGGCCGAAACGATAAAGGTTCCTGCAATCCCCCCATACGGAAAATCATTTTTTGAAGGTGGATAATCTTTAATGCCAAGTTCTTCACATTCGGCGACGAATTCTTGGTAAGCGACCTGAGTTAATTTCGTTTTACTGACGAACACCGCGACTTTTTTTCCAATCCATTTATCCGCAATTTTTCGCGTGCGGTTTTCAACGTCTTTGTAACCGTTCAAATAAAACCACGCGTAAGGCTGGTGTATGGGTACAACTAAGATTTCTTCCGTTTCACTTTTCATCAGCTCAGATTAATTTAAAATTAAATTTTTTATTATGAGAAAAATACTTTTAACGCAAGGCTCATAATCACAGCGTCCCGAATTGAGACTCTAGCGAGCCTTTACCGGCGCGTGATAAATTTTTGAATTCGGTTGAAGGTGTCTTCGGGTTTGGTCTGGGGGAAAAGGTGATCCGCTTCTGCATCTTCAGTGAATTCTAGAACGTGCGCCACTTTTTCTTGTTTCAGACGACCATCAAAAGTTTGTAATAACAAAGGTTTCACTAACTGATCGTTGCGGGCGCCGACAATTTGAAGTGGTGCCGCAATTTTTATAAAAGGCTTTGTTTTATCGACGAGGTCAAACTTTCGGATTCCCTTTGTGACTAAGATGGCGGCTTGAACTTTCGAATCGAGTTCTTTATTTTGCTCATCCGTTAGCTTATACGCCACTCCCCCGTAATAGCTTTTTAGTAAATAGGAACGAAATGTGTTTTGCATATACTTTTCAAGAATCGGATCCAGTAAGGCATCCGTCATATCATCCAAATTTGGATTCCCGAACGGATTAAGACCCGCGGTCAAAAGCTTATCAAGCCTTTGCACGTAAGGGGCTAATAAATGCACCGAGTGCACCCGCTGATCTTTTTCCATTTCCGCCGCTAACGCATAAGCAATAGCCCCGCCGTAACTATGGCCGACAAGAATAAGTTCATCGCTGATATTTAAGCGAGTGATCAAATTTTTTACTCCGGTCACATTATCGCGGTAGTCAATCGTAGGTGGTAGCTCTGAATGGTCCGCCGTGTATTTACCGAGGGTCAGTCCGTGCCCATGAAGATCCATCTGTAGAACCGCGTACCCGCTTTTCTGAGCCAGCTGCGCCAACCCGTCAAGCTTACTCATATCGTCTCCTAAGCCATGTATAAGAACCCAAGTTTGACCGCGAGTCCCGGGCGTAAACTTATACTCTAGAGCTTCAGCCGAAAGATTTTGACCTTTCGCTGGGGATGCTCCATCGGTATTCTTGGCGCGCGCATTTGGCGTGCAGGCAAATAAAATTTGGGTCATCGAGACCAGCGCTAAAAGTGAGCGAAAATTTTTCAGAGGTGTTTTCATGGCGTTCTGAAAAGCAAGGGGTATGCCGCAAACCTTTAATTTGTATGGGTTTAGGTTGGCGCGGAGTGGATTACTCTAGAATGGGAAGCCTCCGTTAATGACCCGCGTGGGGAAAAATGGAGAACTCTTACCTTGGAACTGTCAAAATCGCGGTGCCCGTAGTTTTCGTTTGTTTTATGGGGCGTCTTGATGCAACATTCTTCGCAAATATCGTTTTATAATCCCGGGGAGTTCTTTTTGCTGAATACAGAAGTAGATTTTAAGATATCGCCGCCCCTTTCTTCGCGCACACCGAACTTGGTTTTGCTCGATGTAAAAATCTTGGTCGTTGATGATTGCGAAGAAAATCAGTTTTTATTCAACCACCTTCTTGCTCGTAAGGGCACGAAAGTTCAGACTGCCGGAAACGGTGCAGAAGCGATTGCCCTAGCACGAAGTGAAGCATTCGATATCATTTTAATGGATATACAA
>CAXSEH010000006.1:0-38496 GCA_964236345.1 uncultured Bdellovibrionales bacterium | reverse complement strand
AATTATAAACTACGAATGCTAAGTGCTTGTCTTCTTTGGAAAAAATGAGTCGATCTACAGTTAAGTGAGGAGAGCCAAAATGAGTCGATCTACAGTTAAGTGAGGAGAGCCGCCTGTGTTTGTTGGTGATTCCGGTTCGATTTGAACGAACGACCCTCTCCTTAGAAGGGAGATGCTCTATCCAACTGAGCTACGGAACCATGGGTAAAACGTTTTTCCAACCTATCAAAGGGACGTGAAAAAGTTAAGGGCTTTTAAGAAGGTTTGTCGTGAAAAAGCCTAAAAAGCGGGCGTATGCCTACAGTTTACTCCTCACCGGATTAAGCCGTCTTCGGTAAATTAGTTTTCATTACTTGCAGCTGATGTTCTAATACCTTCATTTTTTCTTCTAGCCTTTGAAATACTAAAGGTACGTCGAGCCCGTTTTCTTGCTTACCAAAAAGTTCCAAATCTTGAGCCAACCTCATGCAATCGCTGGCGTAGACGGCCGCGAGCAAATCTTTTAAAGATCGGGCGGCCACGCGCAGGGTTTTAAAATCACTCGATTGGATCGATGACTTTATTTTTTCCATAATGAGCGGGTAGTCCAAAATGAAATTCTCGATGACGACACCCATAATTTTTTCCATTCCGGGGAATGCAAATTGAAAGTTTTCCGTATCGATAAGAGAAGTCTTAGATTTTTGCATAAGGCTATTTCGGATGATTATTTCATAACCTGAATGATATTGTTAAACTTAACAATTAATTAACTATACCTGTTTCTTATCGAAACGGTTTTGCATGAAAGCCGACAGAGCGACCCCCGAAAGTACCACATACCATACAACTAATAGCCAGATTAGAAAGATTGGCACCGAAACGAGCGAGCCGTAGATCTTGTTTTGGCGAAAAATCTTAAGGGACACCCAAAGAAAAGATTTTTGAATCACCCCAAGCGCGATGGAAGTCACTACGGCGGGCAACGCGGCCGAATAGAATTTGACTCGAGTTTGGGGAATGACTTTGTAGATTAAAAAAAGAAAAGTCATGGTGCCAATCGATAGCAACAATTGTTGCTCGGCTGACTGACTGAAACCGTTAAATAAGTCGAAGGATTTTAGACCGGTGTACAGAGCTAGGGTCACCGGAACCATAAGTAACAGCACCCAGTATAACCAGATACGGTGGTAGATCGGGGTCGTAATTTTAATTTTCCAAATACGGTGAAACGCGACGTCGATGGTACGGATCAAACTCAGGGAAGTGATCAGTAAAAACACGCCGCCCATCAATCCCAGCGTTCGGGGCTGAAAGTTTGTAAGCGACGTTTTGATGTACTGGCTGACGGTTGCGCCCGTCGCTTCCTTAAGGTAACTGATCATGACAAGTTCAATCTGGGGATAGAACTTCTCAAGCCCCCCGATGCTTTGCAGAACCGCGAAGACGATGATCAAAAACGGAATCATCGAAAGCAGAGTCGAATAGGCCAAACTGGCCGATGCAAATCTAATTTCTGAAAATTCGTCGTACAGGGCTAATAGAAATTTCTTAATCAAAGGATGAACTTTTCTTTGATCTTGTAGTCATCATTAACCTTTTCGTACGTGGCCAGGTCACAGTATGGGTCGTGTTCGAAATAAAGAAAGGTTTGCTTTTGCAGACCGCGCTCGAGCAAATTTTGTTTTTCTTCGATTAATTGCATGGGGTTTAAATCGTATCCCATCACCCAGGCCGACCGAACATGGCTGCTGGTTGGAACCACGTCGCCGCAATAAAACAGCGCGGTTTTTTCATCTTCAATAATGACGACCTGGTGCCCTTGCGTGTGGCCGTTTGAAACGTGAAGGGATATATGAGGAAGATAATTCTTCTGATCTCCATCGATTAAGTTCAGGACTTTGGCATCAATCAGGGGTTGAAAATTGGCAGGGTAGTAACTGGCCTTTTCACGAATGTTCGGGGATGTGGCCACTTCCAGATTTTTTCGTTGAACGTGGTACTTTGCCTTCGGAAATGTGGGAACAATTTTTCCGTCGCGTTCGGTGGTGGCCCCGCCCGCATGATCGAAGTGCAAATGGGTTAAAATGACATCCGTGATATCGTCCACTCTTAAACCACATTTTTCGATGGACTTAATCAGGCTGGGACCGGATTGATCAATCGCAAAGATTTCGGCAAATTTTGAACCCAGCTTATCGCCATACTTCGCTTTAAAATCACTTCCATTACCGGTATCAATCAGAATGTTGCGATCTTTCGACTTGAGTAAAAGGCCGCGTGCTTCCATTTGAATCCGGTTTTGCTCGTCAGCGGGATTCGTTTTTTGCCAAAGTACCTTAGGAACCGTGCCGAACATGGCGCCGCCGTCTAGGCCGAACAATCCTGTAGGTACCGCATAAATTTCGTAGTCACCAATTTTCAGATCAATTTTTTTAGGATTCATCGTCGGTCCATTCTTGAAGGCTTGCGGGCTGCGTGCGCGCTTCGATTTTTTCAGAAAGATCATCAGGCAGTACCGAAGCATCAATCGTTTTAACCCAATCGATATAGTTCGCGTAGACTTCCTCGATCGAACACGGGGGCTGAATGGGCCCAATGTGAACCACCAATTTTCCGGGCTTGGCAAAAATAGCCCCCTTGGGCCAAAGTCTTAAGTTGCCATCGATGTATAAAAATAAAATCGGGGTTTTAGTTTTCTCGGCAAAAATACTGATGCCGCGTTTAAAATCCTGAATCTTTCCGTCTTTGGACCGCGTGCCCTCGGGAAAAATAATCAGCCACATACGATCCAGTTGCGAAAGCAAAGTTAGAATCAGTTGCACAGATTCACCTTTTCGATCTTTACGATCAATCGGAATGGCATTTAGGCAATGTTGCGAAAAAAAAGTAAAAAGGGGATTGGAAAAAAAATAATCTTTAGCCGCGGCCATGTAAAGATCCAACCAATGCTTTCTGGGGATGGACGCCGCAATCGAGGTCGCATCTAGGTGCGACGCGTGGTTCGACATAATAATTAATTTTTTGTGGTCCTTATAAAGTTCGGCAAAACTTCCGCCCCGAACTTCTAGGCGAATGTACATAGTGTAAAACCAATTTTTTAAAATCAGCGACCAGATGAATCGAATGAACCGGCTGGTCAGATCATCATGTTGGGTAAAAAGCGGTAAGTGCTTCACGTGCGAGGGAAGCTTGGTCCACTGCCGATTGTCGTAGTTCCAGGGGCGCATTTACGAAAGCCCTAGCATGATGAAATAATAGATCGGAGCCACAAAAATTAAACGGTCCATGCGCTGTAGAAAATCTCCACGCCCCAAAATAAATGATCCGACTATTTTAACTCCGGCGTCGCGCCGAACGACCGACATCACTAAATCACCAATCACGCCCCCGAATGAAGCAATCAGGCCCGAAGCCAGCCAATACTTATCGCTCGAGTTTGGTAAAAGGTGGCGCATGCCGTAAGCAAATATCACGGTGATCGTAATCGAAAATAAGGTACTTAACCAAGTTCGCTTGTTGTTAATCTCGGCCAAGATTCGCGGACCGCGGAAGTAACGGCTGACCGCTAAATTTGTGTTATCGCAAAATTCGGTCAGGATGATTAAGTACATCACCTGATAAATACCGTTTTCGAAATTCATGATCAGTGAAAGGTGCATAAATGACCACCCCAAGAAAATGAAACCCAGCAGAGTTAGCGATATGTACTGAATCATATCTTTATAGTCTCGCTTAAACAGCGGAACCAAACAGGAAAGGCCCAAAACCATCATCGGCATTTCATTGTAAATGACTAAATTATTCAGGTAACTGAAAAGCCCAAGGCCCACAATTCCTAAGTAACAGATATAGACGAATTCGCTTTTGTGATACATTCCCAAAATTTGAAAATACACCTTGGCGCCATACAGCGCGAAGATCGTCAAAACGATAACGGGGAACGGTTGACGTAGACCCAATAGTCCGAACATCAGGGGAGCTAAAATCAGCCAGCTTTTGATCGAAGCCCAAGCGACCATCGAGTATTGATTCTTTTTTCGCAATACGAAATTGATCGCGGCGCCAGCAAATATAACTAACACCACGATCAGCGCCGTTTGCCGGTACACGGGGCTTTCCCACGCAGCAACGCCGTTCATGAAAATGTTTAAATTCTCATTCATAAGTAATTCCTAACTCTTTAATCTTTTTGTAAAGATTTGATTTCGAGATTTTAAGAACCTCGCAAGAGCGGTCTAAATCTTTGGTTTGCTGAAGGCAAAATTCAATGAATCTTTTTTCATGAACTGCTAAAAAATCCTCAAGGCTAGTTTGTAAATTCAGGTCGTCCGCGTTTGGGGTCGAAACCGATCGCATAAATAAGTTTGCAAAATCTTGCTCGCGGATCATGGGTAAAGGGGACGTTAGAACTAATTGTTCGCAGATCCTTTTTAATTCGCGCACATTACCTGGCCAATCGTATTTCATTAAGGCCGCAATCGCGGAAGGGTCAAACGTCTTATTCCGTTTTGGTTTTTCTGTTTCGAGAAAATACTCGACTAAATCTTTTACATCTTCAAGGCGTTCGCGTAGTGGAGGTATTTCGATACGGTGGGCGCTTAACCGAAAATACAGATCTTCGCGAAATTTTTTCTCAATAATCATTTGCTTCAGTGAAATGTTACTTGCGGCCATGATTCGTACGTCAACGTGTATTGGCTCTTTTGCCCCAACTTTTCGAACTTCACCAGACTCTAAAAATCTTAAAAGCTTCGCCTGCTGCGATAGCGGTAGCGCTTCAATTTCGTCTAAAAATAAATCTCCGCCGTGCGCCGCTTCCGCGAAGCCGATTTTGTTTTGATCGGCTCCCGTAAAGGCTCCTTTAACGTGACCAAAAAATTCTGTTTCGAACAATGTTTCAGTCAAGGCAGAACAATTGACGGCGACGTAGGGGCGCTGGTGTTCTTGACGATTTAATAGTTGCGCCACCACGTCTTTTCCGACGCCGGTTTCTCCCTCGATCAATACGGGGGCCTTTTCGGATTTCAACTGCGCCATTTTTTTTCGTAAATTTTCTATTTGGGGAGAATGGCCAATCAGTTGCGTTTTTTTCAATCCATGTTCGTAAGTCGTTAACCGTAAATTCCAGTACGCTTCAATCTTTGCTAACACCGCTTTAATTTCTTCGGCGGTTAAGGGCTTCGCCAAGAAACGCGATGCGCCGGCGAAAATCGCTTTTTCCATGAGGTCACGATCTAAATTTCCTGACATGGCAACAACATCAATTTGCGGATTACGTTTGACCAAGCGTTCAATGACCATGGGTCCATCTGCACCCTCGGCCGGCGTCGTTTCGATATGCATGTCGACTAAAGCTGCGTGAAAAAAAACGTGGTCGGGAAGTAGACTTGCTTTTTGCGCAACGTAAACTTTGAATCCGTCCGGCGCCAACATCCTTAAAGATGTGGCCAGATTTTGATCATCCTCGACGATTAAAAGATTCAACGGATTTTTCATCATAGTGTTATATCTTGAATGATTCCGCGCGGGCTTGATACTATTGGTGCAATGCGCATATTACTGACTGAAAATATTCATTCCGTGGCTCAAAAAAGACTGGCCGAAGAGGGCTATAAGGTTGATTTACTGACCTACGCTCCGACCGAAACTGAATTCAACGACATATTAAAAAATTACGATCTGTTGGGAATTCGTTCTAAATCCGAGATAACGCAAAATATTTTAACCAATAATAAACATCTTCACGCGATCGGGGCTTTTTGCATCGGTACCAACCAAATTAATTTGGATTTCGCGAATAAAGTTGGCGTTCCGGTTTTTAATGCCCCTCATAGTAACACGCGGTCGGTGGCCGAGCTTGTCATTGCCGAGATGATCTCACTGTCACGGCAGCTGGGTGATCGCAATACCTCAGCTCATCAAGGCGAGTGGATGAAAAGCGCCGAAGGCAGCAAAGAAGTCCGCGGCAAAACATTGGGTATCGTGGGTTACGGCCATATCGGAAGCCAAGTCAGCGTATTGGCCGAGGCGATGGGAATGCGGGTGCTGTTTTACGACGTGATCAAAAAACTTCCCTTGGGAAATGCGCAGTCGAAGACGAATTTAAACGACCTTTTGGCCGAGGTTGATTTCGTCAGCCTGCACGTTCCGGAAACACCCGAAACAAAAAACATGATGACCGCGACGCAATTTGCGTTGATGCGAAAAGGGGCTCACTTAATCAATGCGTCCCGCGGAACCGTCGTTCAAATTGATGACTTGGTTGCGGCACTAAAGGAAAACCACTTAGGTGGCGCGGCCCTTGACGTATTTCCAGAAGAGCCAGCGTCGAATAAAGATAAATTTCGCTCGCCACTACAAGGTTTAAAGAACGTTATCCTCACTCCGCATATTGGTGGCAGCACCGAAGAAGCGCAGTATTCAATCGGACTTGAAGTCGCCGAAAGCTTTAGAAAATTTTTGCAGACCGGAACAACGGCCGGGGCCGTCAATTTTCCAAACGTCGAACTTGCGCCGAAGAACAATGTTACCCGTATCACGAACGTGCATCGCAATGAACCCGGAGTGTTGGGTGAACTGAACGGCTACATTTCGGAAGCCAAAGCGAATATTCTGGGTCAGTATTTATCGACCGATCAGAACATTGGCTACTTGGTGACCGATTTAGATTTGCACAATTCCCAATTAACGACTGACCTATTGGTTGCAAAGTTTCAATCTTCAAAACGTAATATTAAAACGCGAGTCGTTTTTTAAGTCGGAATTAAATGACCTTACCGGGATTGATAATATGGTCCGGATCAAAAACTTTTTTGATTCCCTTCATGATTTCAATTTCTTCTTGCGAACGGGTGTAAGTTAAAAAAGATTTCTTTGTAAGTCCTACGCCGTGTTCGGCCGATATACTGCCTTGCTGTTTTTGCACGGCTTTAAAGACCAGTTCATCCACTTGACGGCACTCGGTCACGAAGGCTTCCTTGCTCATTCCCTCGGGCCTTAAAATATTGATATGCAAGTTGCCGTCACCGATATGCCCGAACCAGACGACTTCCCAGTTCGGGTAAGCGGTCGACAGTACAGAGTCCAAGTCCGTCATGAAATCGGGAACTTTAGAAATGGCTACGGCTACGTCGTTTTTGTAAGGCGAATATTTCGCCAATGATTCACTGATGTCTTCGCGGTATCGCCAAAAAGTTTTCGCTTGCACTTCGGATTGCGAAATCACGCCATCTAAAATGTAACCTTTTTCAAGACAGCTCTCGAACGTGGCCATCACATTTTCTTCGGCCGCATCCGTAGGGCATTCAACTTCGCAGACGACGTAAAAGTCAGTCTGGGTTTCAAACGGGCGCCCTAACCCCGTTGCTTCTAGTACTTTCAACAAAGCTTTTTCCGAAAACATTTCGTACGCTTGTAAATGTGTTTTATTTTTAAATTCTGAAAACACCTTCATGACGCTTGCAAGTTGGTCGACCGCAAATACCAAAACCTTTAAAGGCGGGGGCGGGGGTGCTAGTTTAATCGTGGCTTTCGTAACGAATCCCAAAATACCTTCGCTGCCGATGAATAAATGGCGCAAATCAAGCCCGGTCGCATTTTTAACGAGGCCGTTATTTAAATGAAGCACTTCGCCTTTTCCGGTAACAACCTCAAGCCCGACCACCCAATCGCGGGTTAAGCCGTAACGCACGACCTTAATTCCGCCGGCGTTCGTTGCGATGTTGCCGCCCATTTGCGAAGAACCCCGGGCCGCAAAATCGACGGGATAAAAAAGATTTTTTGATTTTGCAAATTCTTGCAAAGTTTCGGTAATGACGCCGGGTTCAATATCGACGGTAGAATCCGTTTCGTTGAATTGTAAAACGTGGTTCATTTTTTCGAACGAAACGACGACTTCACCATGCAGGGCGCAGGCAGCACCACTCAGACCCGTTCTTCCACCCGAAGGGATGAGCGCGATTTTGTTTTTACGCGCCCACATCACAATTTCAACCACGTCGGTCGTCGATTCCGGAAACAAAATGGCCGAGGCTTTGATATCGAAGTATGTCGTCCAATCACGTCCGTAATACTTAAGTGATTCTTCGTCCGTTTTAATTTGCGTGGGCTTAATTTTTAAATCCGAAATCATGTCCGTCGTCATCGTAACGTCCTGACTCTAAAAAAGGAATAGACCGGGCATAAACCGTAACCGGCGGTCATTAAACCATAAAGTCCAATGATCCAAAACCAGAAAGGGCCCCCGGCGACGGCGTAGGCTAAAATAAGGACGGAAACGATAAATCTTAAAGTTCTGTCCCAGAAAGCCATATTACAAAACATTATTTTTGAATCAAAGTTTGAAGTTCGCCGGCTTGATACATTTCCATCATGATATCACTTCCACCGACTAATTTTTTATTGATGTAAAGTTGCGGAATAGTAGGCCAGTTTCCGTATTCTTTTATGCCGTTACGAATTTCTTCGTCTTCAAGAACGTTCACGTCCTTAAACGCAACTCCCATGTCTTGTAAGATCGCGGTCGCTCGCGCCGAAAAACCGCACTGCGGAAACTGTTGAGTGCCCTTCATGAAAAGAACGACTTTATTTTCGTTCAGCAAACTTTCGATTTTTGTTTTTGTATCGGACATTTTTGGACTCCCGTTTTTTTTATCTTAAATCAGTGCTTTAATTTATTTAATCGCCGTTTTAATCGATAGCGCATGAACTTCGCCGGTTTTTAATTCGGGCGCGAAAGCTTTCATCACGTGCTGATGTTGCTCGATGCGCGACAATCCTTGAAAGGCCGGGCTTTTGACCGAGACTTCCCAGTGATCCGAACTGCCGGTCAGGTCAAACACTTCGATGTCGGTGATGGGGTTGCTATCAGGATAAAACTGAATGAGGCGTTGTTTCATTTCTTCGATTTTCATATGTATTGTCTACCAAAGTGCCAGATTTGTGGCAAGCTTTGGGGTTTAACTATGTGGTTGTTTTTTGGCTATTTCTTGCTTCATTTGGTGATTTACACGGTTTTCAGAGCCCAGTTTTTGATTTGGAACTGGTCCGCACTGAAAAATCTTTCAACCGCTGACTATTTGACCGCTTTTCTTTATGGTCTAAGATTTGATCTTTCGGCCCTGGCGTTACCCGTCGGCTTGTTTTTGTTGGGTTGGATTTGGCTTTCGCAGACCCGTTGGCCTAAGAAAATTTGGCTGCTGGGTTTTACTTTAATAAACTGTTCTTTTATCGTTCTAAATTTTGCGGATAGCGAACTTTTAAATTTTACCGCACGACGATTTACGAAATCTTCATTCTTTTTATTTAATGATGCCACCGGAACCAATATGGTAACGCCTTACCTGGGCATGGCGGCTTTCACCATCATGTGCTGGATTCTGTACGTGTTCGCAATGCTGCGTTTTCTTCAAAAGAGTAACTTCGTCGCCACTCGCCAACGTAAAGCTTTAATTAGCCTAGTTGTCGTGGTGATGACCATCGTCTTTTCGCGTGGCGGACTGCAAATTAAGCCATTGACCTTCGTCGACGCAAAAATCTTCGACCAAAGTTACGCCAATAATTTGGTGCTGAATTCTACTTTCACCCTACTTAGAAGTTTCGGAAAGCCCGCGGTCGAGCGTATTCACTTCTTTGATAATCAGAAGATGCTATCCTTATTAAACCGGCAAGATCTAGCCTCTACTTTTCAAGACCAGCGTGGCGAATCACAAAAAATGAATGTAGTTTACGTTTTTTTAGAAAGTTTTTCGAAGGAATATCTTGAACTTAAAAATCCCGAAGCAACACCTTACTTAAATAACTTACGAAAAAGATCGTCCGATTTTCCGAAGGCGTACGCCAACGGCAGACGGTCGATCGAAGGCGTGGCGGCTTTACTGTCGGGAATTCCAGCCTTGATGGAAGAGCCCTTCATTAATTCGGAATTTTCGGCGAATCAGGTGATCGGACTTGGCACCATGCTGACCGCGCAAAATTATCACACCAGTTTTTTTCACGGGGCCCAAAACGGTAGCATGCACTTCGACCAGTTCATGAAAAGCGTAGGCATCCAAAATTATTTCGGTAAAAACGAATATCCCGAACCGGCCGACGACGACGGCACGTGGGGCATTTACGACGAGCCTTTTTTAAAGTGGACTTGCGAAAAGATTTCGACATTTCCAGCACCTTTCTTCACATCGATTTTCACTCTAACTTCGCACCAACCTTACAATATTCCGGCGACATACCAAGACCAATTTACCGACGATCGACTGCCGATTCTAAAATCGATTCGCTATTCCGATTACGCGGTCGAACAGTTTATGAAATGTGCCGAAAAACAAACGTGGTACGCAAATACCCTGTTTATCTTTACCGCCGACCATACGGGGCCGGAGCTACGGCCGAATGAAAATTTTGAAACTCGCTTCCAAGTTCCCCTGATATTTTTTCACCCTGATTCCAAGGTTCTAGAAAACCTGAAAGTAAATCAGTTCTCCCAACATATTGACGTCTTACCAACGCTGCTTGAAACCCTGAAGGTGCCGTTGAAAAATAAAAATTATCTAGCGCGCTCGTTGTGGCAACCGGGCCCGAAGGTCATTGCCCTGTATACGGATGGGCGGTACCAGCTCGTGGGAGATGTGCAAAATGAAAAAGAACAATTGCAAGCCGTGCAACAATACTTTAGCGAGGGTCTATTCGATAATCGCCTTTACTATCCGGTTAAATAAGTTTAAATAAAGCCCATGTCAGACGCCTATTTCGAGCCGGCCAGCGAGGCCCACAAAAAAAAAGAAAAAGCAAAAGCCCGAGAACTGCGCGAAGGCAGCTGGTGGAAACAACTCGTTGGAAAAGGTACGTGTTACCACTGTGAACAAAAATTCAAGTCAAGTGAACTGACCATGGATCACTTAATTCCCATCGCCCGGGGCGGAAAGTCTGATAAAAAAAATTGCGTCCCCAGTTGCAAGGAATGCAATACCAAAAAGGGCTACAAGACCCGCGCCGAAATGGCGATGGATGAAATGAGTAAAAATGAATAGATTAATTTTGTTAATTCTTTTACTTTCAAGCGTAGTCTTTGCGGAAGTTGGAACAAATATCAATGCGGCCGTGCGAACAGATCCCAGGGCTAAAAATTTAACCGCCACAATTTTTTACGACTATCTACTTCACGGCAGACCATCGAAAGAAACCCCCTTTTACGGATATGCCCGCGCGGGCGCCACCATCGGCGGAAGTCCTACGCTAGGAGCCTTTTTGCAAGTGGCCCCGGTTGCGCCGCTGATTTTCGAAATACAAAAATCGCGCACGATTCGCTTTGACAACGCCGACCGCTTCGATTGCGAAACCAACGAGTGCCAAGGCGTCATCGACCGCGTAGATTATATTATTCGTGGGGTAGTTGGCTTTAAGGATTTCTTTTTCTCGCCTAGCTACATGTGGCGTGAAATTCAAACGAACGGCGAATACCGCCCGGTCTACATTGAACAAGAAGTTTTTATGGTATCGCCGGGATTTCACCGTTTTCAAGAGGCATCGGCCATACTGGGTTACACCATTTCTGAGGCCCGGCAAACCGGCCTGATTTACACCGAAAATGTGATTTCAGAAAACCGCTCCCGGTCGCGAACCACTTCGGCGTTCTACCGTTTTCCGATCAGTGAATTCAAGGTCACCATCGGTGTCAGTCATTATAAATACGAGCAACTGAATCGGGAAGGACCCGCAGCTTTTTTGACTCTCGACTTAGATTTTGGTCAAAAATTGAGTTTATTTTAAAAAACTTTTACCCTAAGATGAAACGAAACTAGGAAAAATAAAATGAATACCGATTACGTGAAGCAGTTCATTAAAATGTTAAATAACTTGGACGGTCTGATGATGAAGGCAGCCGCCTTTGCCGATGACCGCAAATTCGACGTGAACAATTTTATCACCGATCGCTTAGCGCCAGATATGCTGACCTTCGCAAATCAGGTGCAGATGACCTGCGACGCCGCAAAATTTTGCGTCGCCTACATGTCAGAAACAAAAGCGCCGACCTCAGAAGATATCGAAAAAACTTGGCCCGAGTTACGAGAACGGATTGCCGCAACCATCGTTTACTTGAAGTCGATGATCGAAGCGGATTATTCGAAATTCAAAACCGTGAAGGTGGCTCCCCTGTGGGCCCAGGGTCAGTGGTTAAACGGGGACGAGCAGTTCTACCAATTAGCCCTGCCTAATTTTTACTTTCACATGACGGCCTGTTATATGCTGCTACGTAAAGCCGGGGTACCGATCGGTAAAGGGGATTTTATCGGTAGTCTGGATTTCAAACCGTCGTCTCTTTAATCTCCATCTTTACTCGCAGCGTCAAAGCATTTTTTGTTCGCTAATTGGGCTCCCTCTTTATATACCTTCCCTGTATAAGATTCGATCATTATCCGGGGGGACACGATGAAAAAAAGAGTACTTGGAATCTTAATGGCCTTCTTTGCTTTGGCCTGTTCCCGATCAAATACCGCTCAAATTAAAAACTTTTCGGGATCTTTTGAAATTATTAAAGGAGAACCGGCAACGGATCATCCCTTGGCCTCATCTGTCGTGGGTCTTTTTGTGAAGGACTCGGAAATGGATGATGGAGGCGTTTGGTTGCAGTGGTGCACGGGATCAGTTATCGCTCCGAAATTAATTTTAACCGCGGCCCATTGCGTGGCTCATTTAAACGCGGAAAATATAAAAGTTAATTTTTCAGGAAAATCTTTTACCAGCGAAACGCAGGCTAATTCCGCCACACGTATCAACGATGTATCGACGGTATTTGAAACTCGCCAAGCGAAGGCCATCGTTTCGCATCCGGAGTACCTTGGGACCGGCGCCCACGACTTGGCGCTGATCTCTTTAGAGACCGATGCACCGCCCGCCGCCGTACCGGTTACATTTCTTCCGGAAGAGTATTTAGACAGATCAACGAATCAGACAACTTTTGAAGGCCAATCAAAACCCGTTCTGCTGTTAGGATTTGGGTTGATCGACGAAGATTTGCAGACGGAAACTGAGATGCTGCGATCAACGACCGTGAACGCCCAGTTCCTTAAGAACTTCGTCGTGACGGATCAAACGGTGGGTCGGGGTGGCTGCAATGGCGACTCGGGCGGCCCGGCCTTCGTTGAAATCGACGGACGGTATTTTCAAACCGGCGTGACTCATGGTCCGCACGGATCTAGTACCACTTGCCACGAAATGGGCGAATGGGTTAATCCCGCTTTAGATGCAGAATTCATCTCGGATGCTGCTAAAAAACTTATTCTATAAGCATTTCAGTCTAGTAACGCGCCGCGGGTGACAAGAGGGCTTGATTTCTAGACCCCGTTACCCCTTCAATAAAAGACATATGAATCAAAAAGAGCCTGCGGAAGCTAGCTGTTTTACCCCTTTTTTGGGGTAAAATCGCCTTCAAATCGACGCTTTTTTCTGACTTTTGTTTGAATATTGAAGGGACCCATCGTGAGCAAAATCACCAAAAGTAGCACAGCTGAATATTTCGCCAAAAACTTGCAGCAGGTCGGCTTCTCTTCACCTTTAAAGGCCGTATTAACGACGCTTAAAGAAGCTGTGGATAATTCGTTAGACGCTTGTGAGCAGACCGGAATCCTGCCGGAACTTGATATCGAAGTCACCAAGGTAGGAAACGGTTCGACGAAAAACACCGACCTTGTCAAAGTGGTCGTTGAAGATAACGGGCCCGGAATCGATAGCGACGACTTAGCAAAAGTTTTTGGTGAATATTTGGCTTCGTCTAAATTTGGTAAAGGTCAATGTTCGCGTGGTCAGCAAGGAATCGGAATTTCGGCCGCAACAACGTGGGCGCAAATGACGAACGCAAAAGGTGTCCAAGTTATTTCCAAAACGAAAAGTATGCGTAAAGCAATTTCCGCACAGGTCGATGTTGATATTAAAACCAACACCGGCATCGTTAAAAATAAAGAAATGATTGATTGGAAAAATAAAGTCAGCGGAACGCGTGTTGAATTTCTAATGGATGGCCGCATTCAACTTAACGGCGACGGCGGATTACAAACCTACATTGACGGAACGGCGCTGTTAAACCCTCACGCCAGCATGAAATTTAAATTGGGTGATATGGAGTGGCAAAAAACCGATCGGGTTAGCAACGAGATGCCCGAGATTCCTGAAGCCACTTTACCACATCCTCATACGTTTAAGTTGGGCGAATTTATCACGCATGCGACCCTTTATGGAAAAGTCAGCGTATCAAAATTTTTGAAAACGGGTTTTTCGCGGATCTCTGATCAGTCGATGGCCGACTTCGTAAAAGCCGGCATGCCAAAGGCTTTGGTTGAGAAACCGATCACTTCTTTAAGTGAAGAAGATTTTAAAAAAGTGTTCCAGGCCGTGCAAAATACCACTTTAATGTCACCTTCGACAAAATCGGTTTTAACCGTCGGCGAAGACTCACTTTCCAAATCGATTAATCGCTTAGGCCAAGTTGATTTCTTTTCTGTCGTGACCCGTAAGCCGACCATTTGCGACTTTAAGCCCGTCGTTGTCGAAGTGGCTTTAGCGCGTTTTATCAGTCGCGGTGAAGAAGGCGCACCCGTGCAATTGTTAAGATTTGCGAACCGGGTTCCACTGCAATTTGATAAATCAGGTTGCGCAATCACGTGGGCCATTGAAAGCGTTAACTGGAAATCGTACGGTCTTGCGCAACCAAAAGAATCTTTACCGCAAGGTCCTTACGTCTTCGCGGTATCCGTGGTTTCGCCGTTTATTAAATTTAAAAATGCGTCGAAAGAAACCATCGATGCCTCGGATGAACTCGTCGAAGAAATTCGAAGGGCGTTAATGCAAGCAGGACAGAAACTTTCACGTCACATCAAAAGTGAAATGAAAGAGGCCGATCTCGAGCGAAAATTAGCGCACATCGAACAGTTCGGGCCCATACTCGTTGAAAAATTAGTTTTATTAGCCGGGGCAAGTGAGGCCCGTAAGAAAAAAGCCGAAGAGGGTTTGAAAAAAATCCTGGGGCGCGATTCTGAAGTGGCCGTCAGTCAACTTGAAGAAGCTCAGTCCAAGTTAGCCATTCAAAAGAAAAAAGAAGCGAAAAAGTTGGGGCTTGATTACGATGATTCGGTTCCGGTCGCGGACGAGCCAATCAATGAAGAATCACTAGAACACGTTGAAAAAGCGCCTAAAAAAACCGGCAAGAAAAACAAGAAATAATAGGGTGACATATGGCTGGATTAGCAAAAATTCGTGAACTGGGATTAGATATCCCGAAAGAAGCGAAACATTTAGCAGAGCGAATGCTAAAAGATTTAGAAAATTCAAAACGTCCGTACCTTGAAGCTGTTAAAACATCTTTAGACAATTCTGAATACAATTCTAAGGTAGGTTACCTAACGCCTGGAGATAAAGTTGTCCGTACGGAATTGAACGTATCTTCCGTTCAAAAATTAGCGCGCGTGGTTTTCATGCTCGAAATTTTACTGCGAAATTTGGATATCGGCGCGGTCAATACGAAGCGTGAATTGTACTATATTTGTAAAGGTTTAATTAAAGGTAACACCCGTTACAAACCTTTGGACTTCGACGGCCAGGATGAATCAGATAGCATCATAGATTTTATCGGCGACATGCTTGAAGTGTACCGTGAAGAATTAAATTGTTTTGCTAACGATCGTGGTGGCCAAACTTATTCGCAGCAATTACTAGTTACCGAAACCTTAGCGGATGGAACAAAGGCGAACGTTGATCTATCCACTTTAGGTACATCACCATTTCAACCTAAAAATAAACCGCAATCATTGAAGCTTAGGGCAAAAAAGAAAATTGATTTTTGCCTGGTTGTCGAATCTGAAGGTACGGCCGGTACTTTACAGGCCATGGGATTTACCAAACGAAATAATTGTATCTTAATGGGCGCGCAGGGGGTTCCCTCAAACGGCGTTCGCGGATGGTGCAAATTAATTGAAGACCAATTAGACGTGCCCATGTATTTTTTCGGTGATCTGGATGCGTACACCATGCAAAATATTTTTCGCACTTTAAAGGCCGGTTCAGCCGCATCACTTATTCGTAATAGCGATTTTTCGGCGCCTAACGTTCGATTTTTGGGAGTGTTACCAGGGGATGTAAAGAAGTATGATCTGCCTCATTATAATGTGAAGGAATCGGACCCCCAAGAAGCGCGCGCTTTAAAAAAAGCGAAAGACGCGTTGGAAAACGATCCATTTTTCCGAGATAAGAAAAATAAAAATTTGTCCGATATTTTGCGCTGGCTGATCAAAGAAAAGATTCGTTGCGAACAGCAGAGTTATTTTTCGGTGGATCCTCGAGATCCAATTAAAACAGAAAAAATCATTCTGGAAAAAATCAAAAAAGGCGATTACGTCTAAAAAAGGCTCCTCCGGGAGCCCTTTTTTTTGTCCATTTGCTGTAAAGTTTATCAATACGGCATCCTTAAGTGACTATAAAGCCGCAGCTTCGCGCGTCCTTAAAATCAATTGGCAACAAATTAAGATTTCAGCTATAAAAATTCACTCGATCTAACAAGGGGTTCGCAATGAAGAGCTGGGTGCAATTTCTATTCGCGATTAGTCTGATTATTTTCACGGTTTCAACGTTTGCCGCTGACGGCAAACCGACCACCGCCTACGGTCGCGTTGTCGTTTTTGGAGATTCACTTTCGGATGTAGGAACCTACGCTGGCATCGCGTCTTTTCGTGGCGGCGGAAAGTTCACCACAAATCCCGGTAAAATTTGGGCCGAAATCGTCGCGCAACAATTAGGTCTGGGCATGAAACCGAATCGGCACGAAGGTTTCGGATTACCCCTTGTTGAAGTTGGTGGATTTAATTACGCCCAAGGCGGTTCGCGCGTAGTGCTTGCGCGGCACAAAGCCGCAACCGAAGTCGAGACGTTAACCGCAAGGCCGATAGCCGAACAGGTGGGATTATTTCTGACCAAGTATCGGAAATTTAATTCAGACGATTTAGTTCTGGTCCAGGGTGGCGCGAACGATATTTTTACAAATTTAAATCTGGTCAAAGACCGCCAGCTGACTCCGCAGCAAGCGATCGCGAACGTATCACAAGCAGGCGAGGATTTGTCGGTCATCGTTGGCAACATTCGAAATAGCGGCGCCGTTAAAATTGTTGTCATCAATTTACCGGCTATCGAAAAAACTCCGCGCGTTTTAACTTTGGACGAAAATTCTCGCAAGCTGGTAGCCACCATGGTAGCGGCTTTCAACGAAAAACTTTTGGCCAGAACTATAGGCTTAGACATATTAGCCGTCGATTTTTATACCTTTGACGTTAACTTCAACGAAGACTCAAGCCGACTGGGGTTTAAAGATATTACGCACGCTGCCTGCGCGATGGGAAATTTGCCGACGCGAACTTCTTTGTTTTGTAACGCAAAAAGTTTAGTCGAGCCCGGGGCTGATCTTAAATATAAATACGCCGACGAAATGCACCCTACGACCGGGTATTCGAAACAAGTCGCCGACTTTATTTACTCGCAATTACTTCGTTACTAAATTCATTTCTACTTTGATTTTATCTTCGATCAATTTATCACCCAGGGCCGAGGCCGTTTTAAATTTCGCTGAGTTATAGACGATGTCGTATTGAGTACGATCTTTAATTTCCGCCTCGCCTTGCGCGGTCCATTTTCCGCCGTCTTTTTTAATGGTCGCCATAAAAGTTTCGGGATGAGTTTTGCCTTTGATGGTTAGATCTCCCGTAATTTTGTGGGTTGGCGTTCCGGCCGCAGCTTTAAGGGCTTCAACGTTTGTGATTTTAAACTTGGCTTCGGGCTGATTTTTGACGTCGAAAAAATCGGCCGACTGTAAATGTCCTTGCAGTTTTTCGGAATCGGCCGTTTTCAGAGAAGTCATGTCGATAATGAATTCGCCGCCGACAAGTTCTTCGCCTTTCATTTCGACCTGTCCGGACTTAATAGCTAACTGACCCGTGTGGGTTTTCCCCACGCCGTAGCCGGTCCATTTAAGATTTCCGGTGACGTTGGCCTTAGTCGTCACCAACGGTGGCGGCGATGCGGCCTTCTTTTTGTCTTTCGTACCGGCCGCAAAAGATATCGTCGAAATGAGCAGGGTTGATATTAAAATCATATTTTTCATGGGTTCTCCTTGATGTTTAAGATCATAATGAGAACACAGTTCTGCTCAAAATCAAGAAAGCGATGGTTTGTAGACATTTCAATATTGGTCCGGCATTTGTATACTGTTTTCATCTGGATCGTTTCTAGAGACAAATTGGCCTTTTCGATAGCCGGAACGGATGATTTATCCTAGAACTTAAGCACTTGGGGGATCAATGAGTTTAAAATTATTTAAAATGGTGTCAGCGGGTTTAATTGCGGGTGGTTTAGCCAGTTGCACCGGAACGAAAACGAAGAATTTGAATCCTTTACTGAAGGATTCAGAAAATATTATCAGTACGCGTCCGCAGAACACAACGCAGATGATCGCCATCTTAAAATTGAAAACTCCATCATTGATGCAATCAGGTCAAAAGAAAAACGGAAAGCTGATCGTGGATCCTCAACTTCTGAAAGAAGTTCTTAAAGAACAAGAAGACACCATCACGGCGCTGAAAACGATTTCTTCGGACATCCAAATGCTGTACCGCTACAAAATGGTGTTGAATGGAATAGCGATCTTAGCGCCGATCGAATTCGCAGATAAGTTAGGCCAACTAGGACAAGTTGCGTTCTCTGAAAAAGCGGGAAATTTTTCGATGCCGAAAACGATGGAGCTAACGAATAACGTTGGAGCGCCGGGCTTTCTTACGAACAACTCGGCTAAATTTATTGGCGCCGAAATATTAAATCAAGAAGGCATTACGGGTAAAGGAATCAAAGTCGGAATCATCGATACCGGCATCGATTACACCCACGCGATGTTCAAAGGCGTAGGTACGGAAGAAGCTTATAAATCTATAAATCCTGACGGCGAGGCAATCGGATTTCCGAATGATCGCGTAGTCGGTGGTATCGACTTAGTCGGGACTGAATATGATTCGGCCTCGCCTTTATTTTCAAAACATATTCCCAAACCCGATATGAATCCGCTAGATCAAGGCGGACACGGTTCTCACGTTGCGGGCACGGTCGCGGGCCTAGGCGATGGGATCAATACTTATAACGGAATGGCGCCCGAGGCGCTTTTGTATGCGGTTAAAGTTTTTGGTGCTGAAGGTTCAACATCGGATACCGTCGTAATTGCGGCGCTAGAGTATTCAGCCGACCCGAATGCGGATGGCGATAATTCCGATCAGCTTGACGTTATTAACATGTCCTTAGGAAGTGGTTATGGAAATCCTCACATTCTTTACTCTGAAGCGATTAAAAACTTAGTCAACGGTGGAACCGTGGTCGTTGCGTCGGCGGGAAATTCTGGGCACAAGGATTACATTGTCGGGGCGCCGGGTACGACGGATGAAGCTTTATCGGTTGCGGCTTCCGTCGACGACGGCGAGCAAAATTGGAAATTTAATACATCAAAAATTCATCTGGGTACCGGCGATCAAGAGCAAGTGATGTTGGTTGAAGCCATTGAAGCGGCCAGCACCAAGAAAATTGCGGACGCCGGAAACGTGACTGGTAAATTAGTCTACGTAGGCGATGCCACAGTTGATTTTACCGATGAGCAAAAGGCAGCCCTAAAAGGTAACATCGCGCTCATTGACCGGGGTGGCGTAACGTTTAACGAAAAACTGGTTCGGGCTGCATCGGCGGACGTCAGTGGGGTTGTTGTTATGAATAATTCTGCAGGAGCACCCATCGCGATGGGAACCACCACCACTTTTAATTTTCCGGCGATCATGATTGGTCAAGCCGAAGGAAAAAGAATTAAGGAATCATTAAAGAATCCAGATTTGGCGCAAGCCGTCGCGGTCATCGAATTTCAAGCTACCGAGAAAGTTGAAAAGCCAGAATTAATCGATACGCTGACTGACTTTACGTCGAAGGGTCCTCGCTCAGTTGATGGTTATTTAAAACCAGAAATTGCGGCACCGGGAAATAATGTGATCTCGGCCAAAATGGGTAGCGGTCATAAAGCCGTCCAGATGTCAGGAACGTCAATGGCCGCCCCCCACATGACCGGAGTCATGGCCTTGATCAAGCAAGCTCACGTAGATTTTTCGGCAGAAGAATTAAAATCTGTCGTCATGGGGACTGCAAAAACCATTTCTGAAAAAGGCGTTCGCTATCCGATTAGTTTGCAGGGTGCGGGACGCGTGCAGGCCGAGCGGGCCGCAAAATCTTTAATCGTCATTGAAGAGCCTTCGATTGCCTTAGGAGAAATGGCCGTGGCATCTCGAAAAACGGTTCGCCGAAATTTAACCGTAAAAAATGTTTCGGCAGACGATAAAACCTTTAACCTTTTGTTTGACGGAAACGGGTACATATCGATGGCGGGGCCCGCGACGATCACGGTTAAGGCGCAAGCTTCGCTCGTCGTGCCGTTAACTTTAACTATGGATTCGACGAAGGCCAAAGACGTTAGCATCGTTGAGATGGACGGCTGGGTTAAATTGACAATAGGTTCTGATCCAAAAACGGCTGAAGAAGTTTACCGCGTTCCGGTCTTAGCGATCGCTCACAAATTGACCGCCATCCAAGCGACTGACTTAGTCGTACAATCCGGTTCGGCGCTTGATGCGGCCGGAGCGGCCGCGGACTTAACATTAACGAACGGCAATCAAAATGGTGGCGAGGTTTTATTGTTCAATCTGTTGGGTGAAGATGAACGTAAGCCGGGTGCGGATACGTACATGGCTTCAGAGTGTGATCTACAATCTGCGGGTTACCGATTGATCACGCGAGCCGATGCGAAGGGCGCGGCCGAAACCGTTTTGCAAATTGCCGTTAAAACTTATAAGCCTATGACAACTTGGAATTCTTGTGACATTAGCATTTTGATCGACGCCAACCAGGACGGAATAGCCGAGCAAGAATTATTGGGTTCGCCGATGAAAAGCATTCCCGGACAGCTCATTGAAGAATTTGCTTCGACCCTGATTGATGCGACCAAGGCCCGCGGACTTCGTAAAAACTACGAAACCCTATTGGACGCCGCTAAAGCCGATCCTAAAAAGCTGGCCGAGTTAAAAGACAAAGAAAAATACGACGCGGCCTTGATAGATCAAAGGGGTATGACGCTTTTCAATAATTCAACGGTTGTCATCGTTGAAGCCGCCGTTGCAAATTTAGCTAAAACTAACGAAGGCAATTTGGCTATAAAAATCGTGACCACGTTAAACGAGCAAAGCAACGTTCAGATGGATGATTACTTGAACACGACTTTCAAAACGAATATGCAAATTGCTTTGAAGATCGCGGATCAGCCTTTTCTGAATGTGCCTGAGTCGATTACCATGGGTCCTGCCGAAACTAAAAAGGTCGAATTAACAAAAGGTTCGGCGGAAGGAAATTTGCTGGTGTTAACTCCGCAAAACAAAAGTTCAATTTCGGATTTAGACTTAGATGCGCAGGCGCAGATTTTGAAACCCGTTTTTAAACTGCCTTAAGTTATTTTTTGAAATTAAGGCAGAAGTTCCGAAAGTTTGGCATAAAAGTTTTGGCCATAAATTCCGGGATCTCCGTAACGACCCCAACCTTTTCCGGCGACCGTTGAGTAACGGCTGTATTCGCTAACGGGAATTCCCATCATTTCTAAAAAATTAACGAACAGAGCGTTCATCGGCATCCGCTTGTCATTAATATCGGGATAGACTAGATAGCGTCCCGAACGCATCTTGCCACCCATCGATCCAAATATCATAGCTTGAGTATCATATCCGCCATGCCCTGATCCTCCGTCTGCCGTTTCCATTCCAAATTTTGGAAGGACGGTGGTGATCATATTATCCCCGTAAGTTCGGCCCGTGGTTCCTTCGATTTGATCCAGATTCTGCAAAAAACGGCCGATGCATAGATTGTAGTTGTGTTTATCAAAAGTCGTGTGGGCGTGGCGCTTCAGGGTCCACAGATCTTGGGTGTTACCGCCGTGGATGGCGCCATGAACATCCGTGCCGTCAGGAAGTGAAAGTCCAGGTAGCCACTGGGGATTTTGACCCTCGAATTTAAAGGCACCAATTTTGGTTAAACCGCATTTAAACGCAACCGAAAGCAAATCTATATAAAGCGGTGTGTATACCATTGCACTTAACGAAGAGCCGGGGTCATTCGGTTTCTGACAAATTGGCGGCGGAGGCGTAGAGTTTAGAGTACGTTGTAAGTCAGCCAAAAAACCCATGTGCTGATCTACGGTGGCGATATCTTGACTTGATATCTTGCGGTTGCTTTTAAAGGTTGTATAAGACTGGAAGACGCGATTTAAAATATTCGATTTTAATTTATTCGTCATATCTGCCGCACCAACGGAGCCATTTGTAAGCGACCCAAAGACGTTGGCGTACATCACGGGTAAAGTGTAGAATTTTTGACCGTTATAATAATTATTGCCGTCAAAACCGTATGCGACCAGACGTTGATATTCAGCTCCGACTTTTCGCGTTGATAGCCATCCGGGATCGAAGTCCACGCGAATTGCTTTTGTCATATTCGCGGGCGTATCGATCGGATAAACGTACGCCGAATCTTCCATTAAGGTATCGAAAGTGGGGCATTCGTTGTTACTACCACCCAACGCGCTAAAATTTTCATGTCCGACGCCCGCTTGAAAATCAAGACCGCGTACGATGGTCATTTGATTATTTAGGCGAAGACTATCAAAAATCGGATTTGTTAACATCGGGCTAATATCGCTTAAGGCATTTAACGAACTGAGCAATTTTTCTTTTGTTCCTAAAGTTCCGATCGCAGAAGTTGCGGCAGATTTTGCAATCCAGTAATCAGAAAGCATATTGTGCTCAGAAACAAACATCATAATCTTAGGCGAAACATTTTCGGCCGCAGCGGCTAAGGCGTCACTTCCGAATAGGCTCGGTAAGAACGGAAGCGCTAATAAAGTATTTCCTGCGCCGACCAGAAATTGTCTTCTTGATTTTCTATGATATACGATGCTCATATTAGTAACTCCATAATTTGAAATCATCCGATAAGATTATTTGTTTCAACGCTTCTTTCACCGAACCTTGAGCAATTCCATTTCCGTAAAGGACGCGTAGTCCGGTATTCATTTGGCAACCGTCCGCTCCCGAAATTGTTGATCGGGATTGGAATTTGCGCAGATGTTTAACGAAACACATCATGGCCTTGTCATTATTTCCTAATGCGCTAGCCAGTTGGGTCGAGCCAGAAATAGTTACGGGACTGCTGCGAAGATCAGGAATGGTTGCCATGGTGTCTAAGTTAACATTAGCTACCGACGGGCCCGTTGCCGTATCAAAAATTCGTTCAACCGAACGTGAACGGCCAATGCTATCGAACTTTTCAAATGTGTAACCCAGACTGTTGATGCGGGAATGACAAAGTAAGCATGACGTCCCCGGGTTTTCTGATAAGTGTGCGTAACGCTCGCGCGTTGATTGGTAAGTATTTTGCCCCGCCGCAGTCTCCGGAACCGAAGTGGGCGCATTTGGAGGAGGATCACCGATCGCCTCGCAAAGAACGTTTTCTAACACCATCAAACCGCGCTTAACCGGTGATGTGTAATTTCCCGATTTTTTAGCTAAGAAGGCAGCGCGGTTTAGAAAACCCGCGCGTTCTACCGGAAGCATCGTGGTACCCGCAGATGAAAGGCCGTAGACGGCGGCTAACTGCGCTGTTGGAATATTCGAATTTTGCGAGGTCATTAAGTCCTTGAAAGTTCCTGGTTTGTTAATCAGCGTGTCCACAAAGTAATTATCTAATTCTTGCGTCATCGCCGAAGTTAGATTGGTTGAGTCCAAGCCACTTAAAAAATTTGCGCTGTAATTAAAGTTATCGAAGCGATCGTAGCCGTACGATTCTTTGAACAAACGACGAATGTTTTCTTGCGCATCAGGGGTCGTTAATAATCGATCGACTTGCGCAGCTAAAGTTGTTTTAGTTAAAAGCGTCCCGGAGGCGGCTAGTGACTTCAATGTATCGTCTGGCGCTTTTCCGGTTAAGAAGAATGAAACCTTTGACGCAAGTTCAAACGTATTCATCGTTAAGATGCGAGGGCCACGGTTTGACGGACCACCTTGATCGTAAGTTCGGTACATAAAATCGGGCATTTGCGTAACGGCCGTAAATGTTAATTGAATGAGGTCGTTTTTAGAAAGTGTTGCGTCCCATAAACCCGCGGCAATGATGTTACCTTCGGTCACGCCGACCGGTTTTCTAAAAGCGCGCGAAGTTAATTCCCGTACGAACATTTGATGGCAAGCTTGCGTGACCGTGGCGGCACCAAGGCAAGCGGCCGTGTTTGGGTAGGCCGCTAAATTAGAACTTGCAGCCAAAGCGCCGGCGCGAAATGCGGCGTTAAAAAGGGCCTTCGTCGAAAGACTTGTCAGCAATGAATTTTGTTCCTGTGCGGCGAAACGGTCCGTTTTAATCGTGTCGGCTGGAATCGCATTGATCAGCGAAATTAATTCCGCATCAGTAGACAGCGTAGTCGAAAAATCATTAAGTAAAGAAAAGATCGAATTTTTAAATTCTCGGTTTGTTAATTTATTTGATGAACTGACCGGAACCTGCGACATGTCGCAGGCAAATATTTGGCGACCGTTTTCGATGGTTGTTGCTAACGTAGGATTTAAGGCTTTGCCGATCAATCGCACATCATTTGCGGAAAGGGCTTTTAGGGCCGACATTTGCGAAATGTTTTGGATCGCATCCGTAATTACGGCCAGACTGCGGCCTTTCTTTGTCGAACTGGCTATACCACCATGGCAGGCGCTACAGTTTGTGGTATAAAGTTTTTGACCAGCCGCGATTTCTGGATCTTCAGCGGTTAAGCTTGATAAACTCAGACTATCAAGTGAACCTTGCGACTTAAAAAGGCCCGCTGAACAATTATTAAAAGAAAGCATAACAGGGGCCGAAGCCAAGGCAATGACTAGAAAAAATTTCTTAGATTGAAATACTTTTGTTCCCAAAGAAATCCCCCGATTTATCATTTTGCGCATGCGCTCGCGTCCATCTGTCCGGTTATAATTTTACCGATTGGGTGTCCACCCTTGAAATGCGTGGAATCTAACGATGTCCAGTTAACACCGTCGGCACTTCGAATTGCCGTTTGACTGGCGTACCAAGCTCCCCAATTTCCAATAATTGAAACGTAAGTACCGGTTTGTGGATTTCGCGAAACTGTACCTGACCAATAAGGTGCTGTTTTACCATCGATCATAAAATCCGTGGAAGTCCAAGTGACCGCGTCTTTGCTTTTCAAAACTTTTCCGTTCCAGCCCCAAGAGATAAATTCAGTTCCCGTGAAAAGAACCGGCATGTTCCAACCACCGCTGTTTGGAATCGCCACGGCGGACCAAGTGATACCGCCATCTAATGAACGTGATGCGTAAGCTTGGTCTGGATTTGAACGGCTACCGATTCCGACGATGATCCCATTGCCTTCGGCAAATGAACCGCCCCAACCAGATTCCCAGTTGTTCGCAACTTTCCAGGTATCACCACTATCTAAACTGACGGCTAATTGTCCGGCGCCCCGACCTAAAGCGATTAACTTATTATTCACGCGGCTAATAAAAGGGTGATCGAACTCGCCGAAACCTTTTGTTGATGGACTCCAGGTCACTCCGCCGTCTTTGGAAACGGCGCCATTGTATTCAAACTGACTAAATGCAAAATTGAATGCGACCCCGACGCCGCCACCCCATCCGCCGCTTCGAACTGTTTGCCAATTCACGCCATCTCGTGTTTTGCGAACAGAGCCATTGTAACCCCAGCCGAATTGAGCATAAAACCAGCCATCATCTGACGCGTCGGCCCCCGTGTTCGAGCGAGAATCGTGATCGCACTCGACGTAGTTAGGATCGCCGTTGGCCCAGCACTTTGCATTGTTATCATCCGAGCGATCGTTGATCCAAGTCACGCCGTCATCGCATGAAATAACCGAACGCGCGATTTTACCCGTGGCCATGAAAACTTGTACTTTCCCGCTAGCTACGGGCGGCGTAACGGGTGGATTCACCGGTGGCAGCACCGGAGGATTAACGGGGTTTGACGGGGGCACAACTGCGCCACCGGGGTTAGCGGCCGATCCACTTGAACCAAGTGCAGTGCTTGCATTTGTACTGGCGACCGAACGAAATCCGCTCGAACAATTGTTAAAGGGAATAAAGGTGAAGAGTAAAAGAAACAGCGATAAACCACGATAAACTTTTTTATTGATCTTCATACAAACCCCCGTTTGACTGATTCAGTTCGAAACGCCTTCGTAAAATAAGTTCGACATTTTTTAAACTTCAAAGAAGTTCAAAAGAACTTAGAATCGAATTGAAAGCTCACCTAATATCAAAGCATTAAGTAGGCCGCTTCAAACCTTACTGGTTTCTATCGGTTGATAATTATTTCGACATGAGGATTTTTTTGACGTTAGCTCAGGTCGTTGTCCCGCAATGAGACGCCCCTAATTAGAAAAGTTCTTTCGAAGTTTGTTTAAGGGCTTTAACGAAGGATTCAATTGAAGGAAGTAACGAAATATTTTTTCTAGAAATTAATTTTATTTCACGCTTTATACTCGGAAGTAAAAGATGAATCGATTTTTTAGGCGCGCCCATGGTCAACGCTACTCCCAGCGGCACTAAACCATTTCCAAAACCTTCTTGGACCATCTGCACGATGGCCGAGAAAGATTCTACATAGATTAATTTGTAATTTTTAAGTTTCGAATGTTTCAGAACATCGGTCCCGATAGCCCGCCAAGTCGCAGAGTTAATTTCAATCGTGATTAAATTGTCGGATTGGCTTTCGGGATCGAACCGGTTGGACAGTAAAACCATCGGCTCTTCAGAGATGACCTCATAAAAAAGCTGCGTTTCAACATTAGGGCTTACGCAAAGGCCCAGATGATATCGCCCCAATTTGATGTTTTCCTCAACCAGTGTGCTTCGGTGCACGTGAATATCTAAGGTAATGTTTTTTTCTTTTTTCGCGGCCAGCCGTAACAGGCGGGGACCCCATGACGCTGCAATCGAATCCGAGATGCCAATCGAAAATTGATTCATTTCATTTTCAATTTGAAGATGTCTTAGATTTTTAAGCTCCGAGATCAAGGGCCGGGCCTTATCTAATAAGGCAATGCCACGCGCCGTCAATTTGACTCGCCTTCCGTCGGGCTCGATGACAGAAAATCGGACTTCATTCTGCAAAGCCTGGATGCGTTTCGAAACGGCAGATTGGGTCAAACGCAATTGGGCCGCGGCTTCCGAGATGGTGCCGGTGCGTTCAAGGGCAAACAGGGCTTCTAGACCTTCGAGCATATAGTCCTCTTACGACTTATTTATATTCCTATTATTCTATTTTTTCTAGTATTAAAATGGACGATGATTCAAGGTGTAACACACATTCTAAAAACGATTATTCAATAGAAAGAAGAAATCACTTGGCGACAATCGAAACAACCCCCGAATTGGCTCAAAAGGTCTATGCAACTACTCGCGCAAAAATCGAAATCGTTAAAAAACGTTTAGGGCGCGAACTGACCCTGGCCGAAAAAATAATGTTCGGTCACTTGTCTGACCCGCAAAATCAAGAACTTGAACGCGGGAAAAGTTTTTTACTTTTACATCCGGACCGAGTGGCCATGCAAGATGCGACCGCGCAGATGGCCCTTTTGCAATTTATGTTGGCCGGAAAATCTGAATCCGCGGTTCCTTCAACGGTACACTGCGATCATTTAATTCAGGCCTACCAGGGAAAAGAAAAAGACATGGCGGCTTCAAACATGTCGAATAAAGAAGTTTTTGATTTTTTAGCAACTGCGACTTCCAAATATAATATTGGTTTTTGGAAACCCGGCGCAGGAATTATTCACCAAGTTATTTTAGAAAATTACGCATTTCCAGGCGGGTTGATTATCGGAACAGATTCGCATACGCCGAATGCCGGTGGCCTAGGAATGTGCGCGATCGGAGTCGGGGGTTCTGATGCTTCCGATGTCATGGTCGGGCTTGCATGGGAAGTTAAAAATCCAAAGCTGATCGGAATCCATTTAAAAGGAAAGTTAAGCGGATGGACCGCGGCAAAAGATATCATCCTAAAGCTGTGCGGAATGTTAACCGTTAAAGGCGGCACGGACAAAATCGTTGAGTATTTCGGTGACGGCGCACAATCACTGTCGTGTACCGGGAAAGCCACTATTACGAATATGGGAGCTGAATTAGGGGCGACTTGTTCGGTGTTTCCATACGATGCGAAAATGGCAGCCTACTTAGCGGCGACGAACCGTAAGGAACTGGCGGCCGTAGCCGATCAGAACAAAGATATTTTGACGGCGGATCCAGAAGTAATCGCAAATCCAAAAAAATATTTCGACGAAGTTTACGAAATTGATCTTTCCATTTTAGAGCCGCATTTGGTGGGTCCCCACACTCCCGATTTGGCGCGTCCCATTTCTAAAATGGCGGCCGAAGCGAAAGCCAATAACTGGCCAACAAAATTGTCTTCGGCTTTAATTGGTTCTTGCACAAATTCATCATACGAAGATATCGGCCGTTCGGCGATGATTGCCGAACAGGCGATTGGCGTGGGCGCGAAAATGTCGCAACCTTTCTTGGTGTCACCCGGATCAACCCAGGTTCAAAACACGATCACGCGCGATGGCCAGATGAAGACTTTCGAGTCGGTAGGAGCAACGGTTCTTGCGAACGCTTGCGGGCCTTGCATTGGGCAGTGGAAACGTGACGACATTAAGTCGGGCGATAAAAATACGATTCTTACTTCATTCAATCGAAACTTTCGCGGTCGAAACGATGCGAATATGGAAACTTTAGCTTTCATCGGATCTCCAGAGATCGTGATGGCGTTAGGACTTGCGGGCCGAATTGATTTCAATCCACTCACGGATGAACTTGAAGGTCCAAAGGGTAAAATGAAGTTAAAGCCACCTCAGGCGCCCGAGTTACCCGAAAAAGGATTTGTTCCCGATACGCAAGGCTACCAACGGCCCGAGGGAGAAAAAGCCGTCGTCGCCATAAGTCCCTTGTCTGACCGCTTGCAACTCCTACAGCCCTTCACAAAGTGGGATGGAAAAGATTTTGAAAATCAATTAGTCCTTGCGAAGGCAAAAGGCAAATGCAAGACGGATCATATTTCTCCGGGTGGAAAGTGGCTTAATTATCGCGGACACTTAGATAATATTTCGAACAACATGTTACTTGGAGCGGATAATGCCTTTATTCCGGGTGAAATTGGAAAAGGATATAATCAATTAACTGGTGATAAAAAAGAATTCGCGCAAGTGGCGCGTGAATACCAGAAGGCCGGTCGGGGATGGATGATCATCGGCGACGAGAATTATGGCGAAGGTTCTTCCCGAGAGCACGCGGCGATGTCGCCACGATTTTTAGGTTGTACCGCGGTCGTAACGAAGTCGTTTGCCCGGATCCACGAAACGAATTTGAAAAAGCAAGGTGTGTTGGCGCTGACTTTTGTTCAACCTAAAGATTACGAAAAAATCCAAGAAAAAGATTTGCTAGCCATTCGTGGTCTGCAAGGTTTAGCGCCCGGGGTTCATTTAACTCTTGAAGCGAAGCATGCGGATGGAACGGTAGATTTGATTGAAGTCCGCCATACTTACAATGCGGAACAATTGAAGTGGTTTAAGGCGGGGTCGGCTTTGAACCTGATCCGCGGTCTTTAAGATAATTAATTTTTGCTGGTGTTCGCATAGTTACATGTCGGCCATTTGCACGAGAAAATGAAATTTGACTTAAGTCTGACCGGCGGCCTAAGCTTGAGCGTAGCGAGGCCTCCATGAAAATAAGTTTAATTTTGCTTTCTGTTTTTACTTTTAACTTTGCCTTTGCGGGTCTAGCTGGTGATTGGACTGGTTGGGGCAGCTGGAAGTTCAAGGGTGAAGGCGATGGGGCTGCCTGTTCCCCGATGTCGATGCGCTGGTCGGAGACTTCGTCAAAAATTGCGATCGAAACCGGCGTCTTCGATTGTGAAGTGGCCGTTATGTATCTAGATAAAACCGAATGGACGATCGCTAATGGCCGTTTATTCGATGCCGAACTAAAAGAAGTTGGCTCGTATGACGGAACCCGTTTTGAAGTTTATATGCCAAGCCCTAACGTTAATACCACAATTCATATTGCCCTGAATCGGGTCGCCAATCATTACGATTACGAAGAAGTTTGGTTCAATAAAACCGAAAAAATATACGTCATCACCGGACGGCTTTTCACGGGAGGAAAATAATGTTCAAAAAAATATTTTTTACCGCCATCGTCATGCTACCTAACTTGGCTTGGTCAAATGGTGAAAACATTCACTTGATTTCAGTGAACGGAATTGCGGAAGCGCAGATCGATCCGAATATGGTCATACTGCAACTAGAGTCTTGGGGAAAAGCGTCAACCGCAAAAGCGGCGCAAGACATTCAAAGCAATCAATACGCAAAATTAAAAAACGTCATCGAAAAATTTAAAATCAAAAAAGACGATTTCAAAACTGAGAGTTACTCGGTTAATCCCGATTACCTGTGGGATCAAAAGACTCAGAAAAATAAAATTACCGGTTACCGTGCTTCACACCAGATAACCGTGACTTACCGAAAGGTTGAAGATGCGGGTGGCTTGATCGACGAACTCAGTTCGGCCGGAAAGAATGATTTGGCCGGCGGGGTTTCGGTCCTGGGCACGTCGTGGGATACCGATAAAAAAAGTGTCATTGAAAGTTCGGTCATTAACGATGCCGTTCGGAACGCGCGCTCAAAAGCCGAAGAACTAGCCAAGGCCGCCGGAGTCAAAATCAAGGCGGTTCATCGCATTTCTCACTCGACAAATTCCTTTGCGCCCCCGATGCCTCGGGCCGAATTTGCGATGAAGTCGATGAGCCAAGATAAGGCCGAGTCGACAGAACTTTCATCTGGAAAGATTAAGGTGCGGGTTGAAGTTCAAATGGAATTTGAAATTTGATCGCAGTGCCGGGTTTACAAAAAACTTTAGATCGTCTGCTTTACGCAATATTGTGTCTGATTCCTTTTATCGGGCTGGTTACGTTCGACGAATTGATTTATCCTTACGTGACCAGCAAACATTACCTTTTTCGCGCGACTATTTTTACGGCGACCGCCCTTTGGGGAACCATCCAGTTCATAGATAAATCGAACCGTCCCCGGATCTCCGCTTTACTTGGAAGTTTTTATGTTTTCTTAGCGATCGTTTTGTTTGCAGATTTGTTAGGTTCAAATTTCACCAATAGTTTTTGGTCTAATTATTCGCGCATGGAGGGATTTTTTTCCCTCATTATTTTTCTGCTATTCGTTTTAATATTAGATTCAACCCTGAAAAATGAAAAACGTTGGCAAACCTATTGGATGATTCAAGTTTTTGTTTCGGTGATCGTTTTGATCGTGGCGGTTCTGCAAAAATTTGGTTACGTGTTGGCCGTTGATATTAATCGGGTTGATTCAGTTTTTGGAAATTCGTCATACCTTGCGATGTACGCCTCGGCTGTTTTTTTCTTATGTCTTTACCTGTACTTTTCGTTTACCGCCCGGTGGCTGCGTCTGTTTATATTGGGTGCGGCACTTTGTAATTTAGCTTCCATTTACTTGTCGCAAACCCGAAGCGCCACATTAGGGGTCTTGATTAGTCTGGGCGTTTTTCTATTTTCAATTGCTAAAAACAAGAAGCGAACGCTTCTTTATTTTATAGGTTTTGGAGTTTTATTTATCGGCAGTGTATTTTTATTTAAAAGTAAATCAGGCGTTTCTACAAATTTATTTGAACGTCTTGCAAGCATGTCGACCCAAGATGGTTCCATTCAGGCCCGGATTGCAATTTGGCAATACTGTATCGAGGCGATTCAGGCCCAACCCTGGTTCGGGTACGGACAAGAAAATTTTTCTTATTTAGGCGTCTTTTACCACCCTGAGCTCTGGTCGACTCCGTGGGTAGATCGTTCTCACAACTTATTCATGGAGTGGTGGATCAGCTCGGGAATTTTTGGCTTAGGCGCCTTCCTGCTGGTTTTATTCTTAATGGTGAAAGCGATTTGGCAAGCCGATCAAAGTCGTCTGCGCCATACTCAGAAACTTGCTTTAATTAGTTTGCTGCTCTGTTGGTTTATTAACCAATTTTTGTCGATCGACTTCTTTTCGATGAGTATTCTTTTTTATTCAGTTTTGGCCTTTGCCCATTCGCTCAGTCTGAAAAAGGAACCCATGTCAGAGCCCATTTTTCATAGGCGAGCGTGGATTTTATTAATTTTTCTTTTGTCCATGTCCCTTTATGCTAATTACGAAATAAATTTAAAAGGTTACCTGACGAATTACGAACTAAGGCAAGTTACAAAATTAGAAAATGTTCGTGATTCTGCGCGTGTGCTTCCGTACAAAATTGGAATTGATGAACTTGCGAAAGAAAGTCGTCCTTACGAAATCAAAGATGTACGTATTTTTATGATTCAAAGCGCACTTTACATTCTGAACGAAGCGCGTATTGATCAACGCTTTGAAGGTTTAGCGCGATTCTATTATGCGGTAGCCGACCAAGAACTAAGAAAGCAAATGCGCGATGATCCGGACGCCCTGTTCTTTAAACACATGGCCGCGGCTTTTTACAGCCAATATTTAAATTTTCAAATGGCCGAAAGTATTTATCAGGAACTGCTGCAAAAAGTTCCGAGGCAGCAGTATTTTTTAATCGATTACGGGCATTTGAAGTTGGCCGAAGGAAGGCCCACCGAGGCTTTAAAACTGTATCAGCAGGCCTTAGAACTTGAGCCACGGTTTGCGCTGGCCCGGATGTTCTTAGCTATGGGATATGTTTATAACCATCAGTTATCGGAAGGTAACGCCTTAGTCGATCAGATGATGAAAAGCCGGGTCGGCGAAGTTTTCGATCAACGATTAATTAATGCCTATCTATCTGTCGGCGAAAATAAACGCGCCGAAGATTTAGTCCGATTCAAAGAAACCTTTTACCTACCGGAGACGAAATGAAAAATTTGTGGATTGCTTTAGGCTTAATATTAATTGCGAAGCCCATCTTTAGTATGGAGCTTGGAAAATTAAGTTTGTCAGGTTCGGGCTGCGCAAAAGAGCTTATCGAAAATCAAAAACCAACCGAAGGGGACCCGAACCGGTACAGTTTACCATTTCATTTAGTACTTACTAAGACCGAAGCGACCGTCATTGAAAGAAAAAGTTGTCAATTTTCTTTGCCGATTAAAATCAGCGAAAAGGAAATCGTCGAAGTATCGTCGGTTTCCCAAAATATAAAACTGAAGGGAAACGTGAAGACACCGGTTAAAGTCCAACTGTCCGTATTCGCGACGGGCCTTTCATCGTCTAAAAAGCGCCTAAGCCTCGAAACTAAAGACGATACCGAGTTGAGTGAAGATTTGAAAAATGATGGCGTCGTTTTTAATTCTAAATGCGGGAAAGACGTGATCGTGCGCGGAAACTTAAGCGCTTTTGCTCAAGGGCCCGATGCCGCGACCACAAGTTCTTCGGACTTACTTTTGTCGATTAAGGTTTCGGCGTGCCCGTAACCGGCCAAATGTAAGTTGTCTGCATCGATTTCTGATCAAATATTTCGTAAATTTCGATGACCGAACCTTTTCGGGTTAATTTATTCTGCTGGATGTATTCTTCGGCTTTCGGGTAAACTTTGAGCGGACCAATTCCGGGCGCGCCTTCAAACCACGCGACGACCGCGGATGTTGCTAAAAGTTCATCGCGTTTAAAATCAGTCGGCAGTTCATCTTTCAACGCAAGCCAAAGCTTATGTTCTTCGGCTACGAGCGGATCAACGATGCAACCTCCACGTGATTTCAAGCGGCCCTCTTCGACGGCGCGGGGATCGTCAAAATATTCGCCAAAGCTAAGCCGACATTTGAAACCTTGGCTTTTCGCCCACGTTTCAACGTCTTGGATCGTTTGCACAATTTGGTGGTAGGGTCCGATATAATTTTTATAAATAATTTCATAATGTGGACGTTCGGTCAGCGTCACCTGTACGGATTTAAATGCGCCGGTGTACTGAAATAAATAAAGAAAAAAAATCAGCATACCTAAACCAATGGCGAAGATCGTGTGCTTAACCATTTACAATTCCGTCCATGAAATTTTGCGCGAAGGAGTTTGCAAATTTCCGTGGGCATCTAGTGACGTAAATTTTTCGGCTAGGTAAGGATTGCGGTTAAGCGCGGTCAACAAACTGGCCGTCGTTGTCGTGTTTAAGGGTTCAAATGATAATTGTAAAGCGAATGAAAATTCAAAAAGCAATCTTTCCAAAAAAGCGATCCAATCTTCAGCCAGCAGGGGAGTTTCAACCGGAAGCTCATCCACCAATGACGTCGCGATATCAACGTCTTGCGGGGCCGAAATCACGTTCAGGCCCAGACCGATTAACAAACGATGGTCCGCACCCTGCGCGACGGTCTCAAGCAAAAGGCCCGCAATTTTTTTTCGGCCGATGAATAAATCATTCGGAGCTTTTATATTCCAATCAAGAAATGGCCACGTTGCTTGCGCGGCCCGGTACAGCGCAAGACCGACCTGGGGTGACAGCGTCGGTTGCGCGGGTTCGTCGATCATGAATGACCACGTCGATAATAACTGCGCCCCCGAGTGTGAATGCGACCACGTGTTCTGGCCTCGGCCCCGTCCGGAAGTTTGCTCTTCGGCTAAGAATAAAATCATGTGTTCGTTCAAGGCCTCATCATCGAAGGCGGCTTTTTTGGCCTGGGTGTTGGTGCTATCCAATTTTTCGACGTAGATAGATTTGATTTTTTGGGCCTGCGCCCACTGGTGGGTCACCTTACCGATGCGAATATCTGCAAGGGGAGAATCATTTTCGGAAGTCACATTTTTCATGGTTGCAACTTTGCGGCAGGTTTAGCTTTAAGTCCAATCAAAAAGAAGACTAACGTCAGCGCAAGAGGCCGAGTGCGTGATGGCGCCCACGGAAATGTACGTCACGCCAAGTTCGGCGACGGATCGCACACGATCTAAGCTCATATTGCCGCTAGCTTCAGTCATTATACCCTCGGGAATCAGCTTCAAAGCCTCTGCGGTCAGCTGGTTTGACATATTATCAAGTAAGATACGCTGAACCCGCAGTCCGACACACTCTTGCACTTGCGCCAACGTACTGGCTTCAACTTCAACCGGAAGATCGCAGTTCTGCCTTAACCTTGTGACGGCCGCGGTAATACCACCCATCAAGGTGATGTGGTTGTCTTTCAACAAAACCGCTTCTGATAAATTAAATCGATGATTGGTTCCGCCACCGTGTTGGACGGCGCGTTTTTCAAGATCCCGTAAAAGAGGAGTGGTTTTGCGCGTATCTAGGATTCTTGTCTGCGTGCCCTCAACGGCCTTAACGAACTTTCTGGTCAGGGTCGCGATCCCTGAAAGCTGACCCAAAAAATTCAGCGCCACGCGCTCGGCTTTCAGAACTTGAATAAGATCACCTTCGATCGAACAAATAATCTGGCCCTTGTAAATGAGGTCGCCTTCGTTAAATTGCCATTTTACGCGCGCTTGCGGTTCCAAAAAAAGAATCGTTTCTTCGAAAACGTTCGCGCCGGAAAGAACTAAATCTTCTTTTGCTTTTAAAGTCGCTTCGCCCTGTTTAGGTTTTGCCGCCAAAGATTCAGTCGTGACGTCGCCAACCGGCATATCTTCTTTTAATGCGGCCCGAATCAGTTCTATGGTCGTCATAATTTTTCAAGCCCATTTAAAAGTTTAGCGACTTCTTCGCGGACGATTTTTTCCGTGATGTCTGGAAGTATTTGCCAGCAAATTTTTTCGGCCATCATTCTGATTTCTTCTTTTAAGATTTGCTCTTCTAAATTTGAAAGAGACCTTGATGCCGTATTTTCGCGGCGAGTTTGGTTGCGATTTTTTGCAAGTGGCGCATCTTCGATATAACTTTCAAGTTGTTCCTGAATTCTTTTTTGCAGATCGGGGCCCGATTCAGAGTTGCCAATGTTAGGCATGACGGTCACTTCTTCAAAATCTTCACCGTGTGATTCAGTTTCAACGATGAAATCTTCTGGCGACGAAGAAGACCAATCGTCTGATTGATCAGGACGTGGGCGTTTTGGTTTTAAAGGCAGTTCCGCGAAATCATCCATATCATCAAGCGCATCTTGGTTCGATAACGCCGATGACTTAACCTGGTAGATTTGGTTTTTCGTCACATTCCCGGCCGGGCGCGGTTCCGTGGTGGGAGTACTCATCACCATGGTGCGTTCATTACTTTGTGGCTCGTTCGTGACTTCATTTTTTTGCCGAACGAAAGTGTCTGACTCTTCAAAGTCTGGAAGTTCGGGGTGATTTAAAAGTCCCTTCAGCGGAAATTGACTTGTCTTCGGAACAAATTTTTCGATAAGAGAACGTAAGGCTTCCGAATCGAATGGCTTTTCAAGCGAGGCGTCGGCGGCGACTTTTGCGTATTGGCTCTGATCGAGTTGCATGAAACTGCTCCACATCAGAATAACCGGAATTTGTTTGAGTCGCGAATCGTTTTTCAGTTCTGCGCACACATCGTAACCATTTTTTTTCGTTAACAGGATATCGGCTAAAATAATATCGGGAGAATACGAGCGAGTTACGGTCAAGACATCAAGCCCCGAAGGAACACTTTTTACTTCGACGCCCAAATCAGATAAAGCCATTAGAATCGCTTTTTTGATGGTCGAACTTTCATCTGCCAATAAGACGCGTAAAGCCATAATTAAGTACATATCACAATACCAAACGAGTCAAGATCAAGGCATGATTATCAACAAGAAATATGATTCAACGAATTGACCGATATTTACTGGGATTATTTTGGGGCGCGTTCATCGCGGGCCTTCTGGTTTTCGTTACGCTTTTTGTTGCAACCGACGCCATGGGAAGTATCGTCAAGTACAAGGACGCCGGCGCGTTGACCTTGATTCGTTACTACGGTTTTTTGATCCCGGAAATCATCTACAAAATGCTTCCTATTGCGTGCGTCGTGGGCACGGTTATGACCATCTCTTCACTCAACAAAGGTAGCGAATTAGTCGCCTTATTCGCCGCGGGAATGAGCCTGTTTCGAATTTCACGAGTCATCTTTTTATCGATCATCGTGATTTGCATATTCAATTATTTTTTAAGCGATCAAATTATGCCGGTGTTCGCGAAACAAAAGAATTTTATTTTATTCAATGACCTCGAAAAAAATCCAACGAAGTATCAGATGATCAAAACCAATAAAATTTGGTATCGATCTAAAAATTCCATTTTCAATATTAAAACTTTGAACGCGGAAGGGAATAAGGCTCAGGGCCTGACTCTTTATTTTTTTACCGACGGTTGGGAATTGGTTCAAATGATGACCGCCGAATCGGTCCTGATGGACGGATCACAGTGGAATTTACAAAACGGGACCGTCACCGTTTTTTCTAAAGATTCAAGTTTCCCGCTGAATGACAAGTTCCAAGAAAAAACCATCGTGATGACCCAAGATGCGCAAGATTTGCGAAGCACCGGGCAGACTTCGGAGTTGTTAACCCAGGCGGAACTTTCCCATTTCATTGGTAAAAACAAGGAAGCTGGCCTTGATACGATTAAGTACGAAGTGGATTTTCATTCGAAATTTAGCTTTTCCCTGGCCGGGCTCGTGATGAGTTTGCTGGCACTTCCGTTTTGCGTGGGTAAGGCCCGGGGCGGCGGTATGATGAAAAGCATTGGTATTTGCATGGGCCTGGTGGTCTTTTACTGGATTTTCTACAACGTTTCGCAGACTTTAGGCATTAGAAATAATTTAGCGCCGGTGGTTGCGGCTTGGCTGCCAAATGTCATAATGAGCGCTCTTGGAACCACTTTACTCTTACGGGCCAAACGCTAAATAGTTGCGCCCCAAACCCGAATCGTTTACAAGTTACTCATGGCAAAAATTCCTATTTTAACTTATCCAAATCCTCTACTTCGCGAAGTTTCCGAAAAAGTCGTGAAATTCGATTCTGAAATTAAGAAGTTAGCCGAAGACATGCTTGAAACTATGTACGACGCTAACGGTATCGGCCTTGCCGCGATCCAAGTCGGTAAGGCCTACCGCATGCTGGTGATCGATACGCGGCCTAAAGATCCCGAAAAATCACGTTACGAAAATGATGACATGACCGAACTGGAAGCGAAACTAAAACAGCCGCTAGTTCTTATCAATCCCGAGATCGTTAGTGGTAAGGGTAAGACGACATTTGATGAAGGCTGCCTTTCCGTTCCTAGCTTTTTTGAAACCGTTGAAAGATTCGAAGAGGTTGAAATAAAAGCCCAAGACGTTAACGGGAAAGAATTTCGATTTAAGACGGATGGTTTACTTGCGATCTGCATTCAACATGAAATGGATCACCTTGAAGGAATGCTTTTCATCGACCACATCAGTTTCACAA
>CAXSEH010000005.1:36899-39059 GCA_964236345.1 uncultured Bdellovibrionales bacterium | reverse complement strand
TACCCGATCATCGAACGAATTTGGTTAGTGAAGTATCTAGGAAGAAAAGTCATCGCGAAACATGCGGCCGCAAATGAAGATTGGGCTCTATCAGAACAAGTCAGTCTGTGGAAAGATTGGCCAACGAATGCAAGCGGCCGCCATTTGTCATCCGCCTCGGGTCTTGAACTTTCCAGAACATTTCAACGCAAAATTTTGGTCGTAGATGATGACGACGACATTCGTTCAATGCTTGCGGACATTCTGCAGACTGAAGGATACATCGTTCTGGCCGCCAGCAATGGCAAAGAAGGCCACGAACTTTTGCAACTTAACCCCGATACCGGTTTGATCTTGCTTGATTTAATGATGCCCGTGATGGACGGCCGCACCTTTTTGGATTTGGTTAAAAGCATTCCGACCTTAGCGCAAATTCCGGTCGTATTACTTTCAAGTTCAGTTGATACCGTCAATACCAGCGGAGCCGCGGCCGTCCTGAAAAAGCCTTCCGAAATTAGGCATGTCCTTGATGTTGTCGAAAAGTTTTTTCATCGCAATCAACGCGTGGCCGATCTTTAGTAACGATTAAGGTTTAACTAAAGTTCGAAAAGTCACCGAGTAACGATCGGCCACATGATTACTGATCGAGTGGTGCCAAAGCCAGCGCGCCTCATCGGCAAATACGTAAGCACTTCTTCGCGGAATATCTAATTTGAAAACTTCTAACGTTTCGGGATGGCGAAACTTCATCGTGCAATCGTTTAGGAAAGAAACACCGATCACCGCATTTCCAAAGACTTCCGCATCTTTGTGCCACCCAATTCCAGAGCCCGCCGGATAATACGTCACCAAAACTTCTTTTAAATCCTCGGGCGCACATTTCAGCACGTGGGCCGTTCGGCCGGTTAGATTCTTTAGCCATAAAGGCGCGGGATCGGTTTTTCGAACCGCACGTTTTGTGTATTTGTAATCAAGTCCAAAATGCGCAACGCTTCGCTTAGCGATCACGCCGTGCATTTCGACTCGTTGCCATTTTATGGTTTTAAAATGTTCAATCAAATCCCGCTCTTCAGGCTCGCTGATAAAATCCGGAAGCAGATCAATTCGATTCGGCGTTAAGGTATTTTCAAAAAGTGTTAGTTGGCGCACGATAAACATTTCGCAAAATATAATAAGGTCTGCAAGCAAATGGCGTCAAAGTATGCCATTTGCCAGCCGACAAAGGCGACTGGCCAGACCTTGCTTTTCCCGAATTCAGACTCAAAATTAAAGGATGAAAGAAAACTCTTACGAACAATTCGAAAGTGAAACCGGCGGCCTTGTAAAGGCGTGGACGATGGGCGTGCCCTTTGAAAGCGAAGCTCGCCGTCAATTGCAGCGCGCGGCAAGTCTTCCCTTCGTGCATAAATGGGTGGCCGCAATGCCGGACGTTCACGTGGGAATCGGCGCGACCGTCGGTAGCGTGATCCCAACTCGGGGCGCCATCATCCCGGCCGCCGTGGGTGTCGACATTGGCTGTGGCATGATCGCCCAAAAAACTTCATTACGCGCAAACGACCTTCCCGATTCTCTTTCGAAAATTCGAAGTCGCATCGAACACGTGATTCCCGTCGGACGTGAAAGTCACAAACATCTTCCAAAACCCGCGGCGATGGCTTGGCGAACTTTGGAACCGGGTTTTAAAAAACTTTTAGATCGTAATGGCCGACTGAAGGAAACTAAAAAACTTGAACAATTGGGAACCTTGGGCGGAGGAAATCATTTTGTTGAGTTGTGTTTAGACGAAGCACAAAACGTGTGGGTTATGCTTCACAGCGGTTCGCGCGGAGTTGGAAATTTGATCGGACGTTTCTACATTGAGCTCGCCAAAAAAGATATGGAACAGCATTCAATCCACCTTCCGGATAAAGATCTGTCGTATTTTCAAGAGGGCTCTAAATATTTTAACGATTACATCGACGCCGTTTCTTGGGCGCAGAATTACGCCAAACTAAATCGTGAAATCATGATGGACCTTACGATCAATAGTTTGCGCACGGGTGGCGAACTTCCACCCTTTGCGTTGTCCGACAAGGCCGTGAACTGTCACCACAATTACGTTGAACAAGAAGTTCACTATGGCGAAAACGTTTACGTAACGCGCAAGGGGGCCGTGCGGGCCCGCGAAGGGGAACTAGGAAT
>CAXSEH010000005.1:0-36889 GCA_964236345.1 uncultured Bdellovibrionales bacterium | reverse complement strand
GGGCGCAAAGTCATTCATCGTTCGGGGTAAGGGAAATGCTGAAAGTTTTAATAGTTGCTCGCACGGTGCGGGTCGCACCATGTCGCGAACCCAAGCAAAGTCCATGATCTCGATCGAACAGCATCGCGAAGCAACCCTGGGTGTCGAGTGCCGAAAAGATAAAGAAGTGCTAGATGAATCACCCGGGGCCTATAAAAATATTGATCTTGTTATGAATGCGCAAAAAGATTTGGTTGAGATTGTTCACACCCTCAAGCAAGTCGTCTGCGTTAAGGGATAATTATTATGCGATTATTTTTCGCGCTTAAAATTGATGGTGATGCGCTTCCCTTATTGAAAAGTGCCTTCACCAAATTAAAAAAAAATGCGGGCGAAAAAGAGTGGGACCTTAAATTTACACCTTTCAACCAAATGCACATCACGCTGCAATTTTTGGGGAATGTCGAAGCTGCAGAGCTTGATCAACTGAACGCGGTTGCGCTTGAGGTTGCGGCCAGACATAAGCCTTTTGATTTAGAGCTATCGGGAGTGGACGCATTCGCCGATGTTCATCAGGCCCGCGTCATCTGGGCCGGCGTACAGAATAAAAAAAACTTGCAAGCGCTTCAGGAAGATCTAGAAAAAAGCTTAGCCCGGGCGGCAAGAACGGAAGCATTTGCTTACACGCCCCACCTGACTTTAGCCCGTTTGCGTAATCCACGTTCGGTGAAAGATTTTATTTCTCCGTTCGTTCGCAAATCTTTTGGAACGATGGCGTGTCACCAGATCGGACTTTATAAAAGTGAATTACGGGGCCATTATCCACATTACGAGCTTGTGCAGGCCTTCGAACTTTCGCAACACGACTAGTCTGTCCTGCCACGTGAAAGTCCAAAATAGTCGTACCAAAAATTTCGAAATGATTCTATTCCTGCGAAATTTCAAGGTATCCAGTTTGCAAACGTACCCTTTCGAGGATTTGCTACGGGTCAATGACGACCACCTCTTCATACAAAGGAGTGACCATGTTTGTGCACAATAAAAATTTACAATACACCGTTCGTGTCGGTGAAACCAATCCGGGCCTTGCGAACTTGATGTTGGAACAATTCGGAGGACCGCAGGGTGAGCTTGCGGCGGCGATGCGGTATTTTACGCAGGCTATCGCGGAAGATGACGGTGGTCGTAAGGATATGTTGATGGACATAGCGACGGAAGAATTAAGCCACTTGGAAATTATCGGCAGCATGGTTTGCATGTTGAACAAAGGCGCCAAAGGAAAAATGGCGGAAGGCAACGAAGAAGAAGGCGAAATGTACCGTTCGATTACGGGCGCGGGAAACGATAGTCACTTAACACAAGTTTTGTACGGAGCCGGCGCGCCACTGACTCATTCTGCGGGGGTCCCATGGACGGCCGCTTACATTGATACCATTGGCGAACCAACGGCTGATTTGCGCTCGAACATCGCGGCGGAAGCCCGCGCAAAAATCGTTTACGAAAGATTAATCTCGCTTACGACCGATCCCGGAGTTCGGGACGCTTTGATGTTTTTGATGACGCGTGAGATTGCGCATCAAAAATCTTTCGAGAAAGCTCTTTATTCAATTGAGCCCAATTTTCCACCGGGAAAACTTCCGGGAAAGCCCGAGTTCACTGATACGTATTTCAATCTTTCACAAGGCGGAGTCGGCGATGCCCGAGGACCTTGGAACCAAGGAGAAAAATGGAATTACGTCACTGAAATGCGCGCACCGGTTGATGAAGGCGATGGACAAGCCAGTGTGGAATTAACCGACGAAGAACTAAAAATCGGCAAAGCTGCGGCGCTAAGAACAATGTCTAAACCAAACGTAGATCCTAAAACTGGGGCTGAACTCGGTTCTAAAAAATCCATGCAATAGGATATGAATAGAACTACGTCATTAACGTTACCGATCGATTTATCGATCGGTAACGAAGCTAAGTTTAAATTAAAACTGCACGATTGGATCCGCAAAATTTTATCTATTGCGGGTCCCGGCGTGCTTGTCGCCGTTGGTTACATTGATCCAGGAAACTGGGCTACCGACCTTGGGGGCGGGGCAGCCTTTGGATATAGTTTGTTATGGGTGATTTTCTTATCAAATTTAATGGCGCTAGTCTTACAAAGACTATCTTGCAAACTAGGAATCGTGACCGGCCTTGATTTGGCGGAAGCGTGTCGCGAAACGTTCTCAAAACCCGTCCGGTATTTTTTATGGATCAGTACGGAAATCGCCATCTGCGCCACCGATTTGGCCGAGGTTATCGGAACGGCCATCGCGCTTAAATTACTTTTTGGTCTGCCATTAAAATTAGGAGTCCTGATCACCGGCCTGGATGTTTTATTAATTTTGGGTCTACAAAAAAAACACACGCGCTTATTAGAAATTTCGGTTTTACTTCTGATGATGATCGTCTTCTTTTGCATTGGCGCTATCTTATTGATGTCTAATCCCGAGTGGGCGGCTTTAGCTTCCGGTTTCATTCCCGGCCCCGAAATTATTCGCAGCCCCCATGCCCTGTACCTTGCGATCGGAATATTAGGCGCCACCGTGATGCCGCACAATTTATTTCTTCATTCTTCTATCGCAAAACCAGAAGCGCGAAATGGTTTGTCATTTAAAGATATCAAACAAAAATTAAAACTCGCGAACATCGATACGACAACCGCTTTAACCATCGCGTTTTTTATTAACGCCGCTATATTAGCGGCGTGCGCCAGCGCGTTTCACTTTACCGGAAACCAAGACGTCGAAAGTTTAGAAGAAGCACATCGTTTATTGAATCCCCTATTGGGTTCCGCGGCCGCAAGCGCACTTTTTGGTTGCGCACTGCTAGCCGCCGGCCAAAGCTCGGCGTTAACGACGACGCTAGCCGGGCAAATCGTAATGGAGGGATTTACGAAGATACGGCTTGCGCCCTGGCTACGCCGCTTGGTCACGCGGTCTTTGGCCATCGTTCCCGCGGTGATTGTAACTTGGAGTTACGGAGAAAGTGCGACGTCAAAACTTTTAGTGTTAAGCCAGGTGATCTTAACTCTGCAACTACCGTTCACGGTTTTTCCGCTTTTGAAACTAACCGCAGATCGAAAACTGATGGGAGCCTTTGCAAATACCAGAACGATGAATGGCCTAGCCGGTGCCATCGCGCTGGCGATCACCGGGGCAGGTCTGTTTTTATTGATTCCTTTATTAACCGTCAGTGGTCACGTCATCCAGAATTAACATTAAGTTCACGGCGCCATCGCGCTGAATGCGCCGGGCGTTTAATATAACACTTCGCCGGCCCACTTTTGGAAATTCATGATCGTACTGATAATCCGTAATGTGCGCGTTCTTTGGAATAACGTCGCTTAGCAATGCCTTTAGCATCGGTGAATTCCAACAGCCATCAGAAATTTCAAAGAAGCTTCCTTTGATAACTTCGTCTTCTTTAACTTGAAAGGCCCGTAAATAAGCGCGGTTGCATTTTCGAACCCGCATCTGCGAATCCAGGAACACGACGGGCTGAGTGATCGTATCAACGATTGTCTCGTTAAAACTGTGCGAGTCTTTTAAATCTTCTACCGTAGATTTCAGTGAACCGATATCGACCAAGATAAGAACGGCACCGTCAATGCGGTTATCGATCGTACGGTAAGGTCGAACGCGAAGTGAATACCAATGCCCACTGCGATCCTGAACTTCTCGCTCGATCGTACGAACCGACTCGATCGTTTCTAGAATTAAATTTTCTAAATCTGGTACGTCAATGTTCGGCTTAATGTCGGTGATTGGGCGTCCGATATCGCTTTGAATGACGTTAAACACTCGTTCAACCATCGGGGTAAAACGCCTAATGCGTAAATCGTTACCGACCATCACGATGGGGATGCTAACGCTTGATAATAAATTACTTAGATCGTTATTAAGATCCTGCAACAAAGCATTTCGAACCGAAAGTTCATCATTAACCGTGGTCAGTTCTTCGTTGGTTGATTGCAATTCTTCTTTGGCCGTTTCCATTTCTTCGTTCGTAGACTGCAACTCTTCATTACTTGATAAAACTTCTTCATTGGCCGCTTGCAATTCTTCATTCGTTACATCTTGATCCCGAATGATCGACTGCAGGTGTTCCCGATTCGTGACGAGTTCTTCTTTTAGGTATTTAATTTCCTCAAGTTGATTCGCGTTCGGACTGAAGGCGCTCGCACTGACTACATCGCTAACCTCAGCGGATGCTGATTGATCATCAAACAGGATCAGCATGTAACGACCCTCGTCGCCGTAAGTAAGCGGCAAAATTTCGATGGAAAACTTTTTATCCGAGACTTCTCGAATAAATAAGTTTTCTTTACGAACCGCCTCGCCCATTTTTTCAAACTTTTTAATCAGCACCCGAAGTTCCGTGTCTAAGCCGGCCTTCGCCATTTTTAATAAATTAAGACTAGCTTCGCCCGACGAGGGTTCTAAGAAGGCCCCAGTTGACCCGCGAAATAAAATAATCTGCATACTCTGGCTAACCACCACCCCGGGCGGCGCATAGCGGTTCACCAATAATCGATGCACTTCGCGTTCAAGTTCGCCTGCGGGATCCGAGATTTTTTCTGCCGTACGGGTCAATGGAAGTTTAGGAAAATTGGGGGCCAACTGCATTTCAAGGTGCGAACGGGGCACGGTGGCCTTACGCATGTAAACTTTCGCATTTTTTTCAACGGTTTCGAAAGATTCGTGACCGGAAGTCGTTTCGGCCGCGCCCAACAAAAGATAACCCAGCGGATTGAGCGAATAAGAAAATAAACTCAAGACCCGCTGTTGCTGAGTCGATTCAAGATAAATCATCAAATTTCGGCAGCTGATCAGGTCCATACGAGAAAACGGCGGATCCCGCGTAATATCTTGGTGGGCAAAAATGCAGGCATCGCGAATATTTGGAACGACCCGGTACCCTTTCGGCACCTTCGTAAAAAACCGCCGCAAACGCTCTGGAGAAACATCCACCGTAATAGAATCATCATAAAATCCGGTGCGCGCTTTTTCTAAGGCATGCTCACTGAGGTCCGAAGCAAAAATTTGAAACGGGATTGAAATTGATCTGCGTTCCATGGATTCTAGCAGCGCGATCGCAATTGAATACACTTCTTCGCCCGTAGAACATCCTGGTATCCAAAACCTTAAGACCCCGTTTTTTAAACTTTTATCAAAAAGCTTCGGAAAGATTTGATTTTGCAAATATTCAAAAACATTCGCGTCGCGAAAAAAGCTTGTCACGTTAATCAAAAGATCCCGGTGTAAAGCGCGAATTTCTTCGCTTTCTGAAAGTAATATTTTCGAGTACTCTCCCACCGATTTAACTCTTCGAAGTAGAACTCGCCGTCTTAGACGCCGCAACATGGTGCCCTGTTTGTATTTCGTAAAATCAACGCCGACCTTAGATTTTAAGATCGCGAAAACTTCCGAAATTTCTTGTGCAGGAGTCTTATGATCGGCTTCGCCGCGAGAATAAGGATGAAGCCCTAAGCGAACAAGTTCTTGCCCGATTTCGGATAATGATAAAACTTTATCGCTGGCGCCGGAAGCGATCGCGTTGGTCGGCATACCGGGAACCTTCGCGGTTTTAGGGTCTTGCACAATAACGATACCGCCCTGCGCCCGGATGGCTCGAATTCCTTGGCTACCGTCTGAATCGGCTCCAGATAAAATGACGGCGATCGCCAAGTGAGCTTGATCGTCGGATAAACAGCGAAGGAAAAAATCGATCGGCATGTGCCGCCCAGGTCCTTCGATGCGGGGTAGAAGTTTCAGTACCCCGTTAACAATTCCAATATTTGTGTTTGGCGGAATGACGTCAACCTTATTGGGTTCGGCCTTCATGTCAGATTCGGCGCGAATAACTTCCATCGAAGATATGCGAGATAAAATAGGCGGTAATAAACTTTCGTGTTCGGCCGCCAGATGCTGAATAAATACGAACGACATTCCGGTATCATCCGGTAAATTCTGAAGTAATTCAGTATAGCTTTCTAATCCGCCCGCTGAAGCACCAACCGCCACGATCGGAAAACTTCCGGTGTACTGCGCCTTGGAATTTTCGCGTTCTTTCTGGTGAAAGCTTGCTTGCAAACTACCCGCGGTCAGGGCTTTTTTTGGAATCGTTTTAAATTCTTCAATGACTTCGTGTGCGGCTTTATCAATTTTCTGACTTTTTTTGATCGTGGTCTTTTTTTTCTTAGCCAATGGAAACTCCGCTCGATTACGAAAATAATTTAATGGGGAAAGGTTTCAGTTAACGAACCCATCAATTGGTAAAGTTTATGAGCTTCGATAGGTTTTGACAAATACTCAGAGCATCCTGCAGCTATGCATTTTTCACGGTCGCTTCGCATTGCATTGGCGGTCAATGCCAAAATGGGCCGCAAAAATCCCGCCCGTCTTAGTTCCCGCGCGGCCGAATAACCATCTAGATTTGGCATTTGCATATCCATTAAGACAATATCGTAATCGTTATTCAGGGCTTTCTCGACGGCCTGAACGCCATCATCCGCTAATTCGATTTGGGCCCCATGTTTATCAAGCATCCGCACGATCAGTTCTTGGTTATCTAATGAATCATCCGCAACCAAAACTTTAAGACCTTTAAGCCCGCGGTAATTTTGGGCATTTTGCACGGCTTGATGATTCGCGTTGGCCACGATGATTTCCTCAGCCGGGGCATCGATTAGCGGTAAAGTTATTGTGAAAGTCGAACCCTTACCGAGCTGACTTTGCTCGAGCACCAGGTCCCCACCCATAGCGTGGGCAAGTCTTCTGGATAAAGCTAGGCCTAATCCCGTTCCGCCGAATTTACGGGTCGTCGAACTATCGGCCTGCATGAACGGGCTAAATAATTTTTTGGCGGCCGCGGGCGAAATTCCGGTACCGGTGTCTTTCACCCGAAAAATTAAGTGCGAAGCTTTTTCGCCATCGGCACTAGCCGACGTCATGAACACATGAATTTCACCGTGTTCCGTAAACTTGATCGCGTTACCAATGACGTTCATCAAGATTTGCCGCAGGCGCACCCCATCGGCCAGAATGTACTGCGGTAGTATCCCCTCGGCATGAACAATTAGCTTTAAGTTTTTCGCTTCGGCCGTAATACGAAGAAGCGTCGTTACCTCGTCGATCAAGTCACGCAGATTTGTTTTTCGATGATCGATTTGCAAGAAACCGGCTTCGACTTTAGAAAGATCCAAAATGTCGTTTATGAGGTTCGCTAAGTTCTTCCCGTTTCGGCTTAAAATTCCCAAATAGCGGTGTCGCTCATCTTCGGGAACCGTTGGATCCCTAAGCGCTTCGGTAAATCCTAAAATGGCTGCCAACGGAGTGCGGATTTCGTGACTCATATTCGCTAAGAAATAACTTTTTTCACGATTTGCATCTTCGGCCGCCAGGCGCGCCTGTTGAATATCTTGCGCGGCCATTTTTTCATCGGTGATATCGACGATAAGTCCCGCCATTCGTACCGCCCGCCCTTTTCGGTCTTGATAGACTCGGCCGCCTAAAGAAATCCAATGAACGCTTTTGTCCGGCCAGATGATACGCGTTTCAATTTTAAAATCTTTGCCCGAGCTTAAAATTTTTAAGAAGCTCCTGGTAAATTCATGACGGTCTTCGGGATGAACGTGTCCGGAAAAATCGTCAAAACACCAGTTCAAAGGTGCTTTATCATAACCGTAAATTTTATTAAATTTTTCTGATCGCCGGGTCGAATTTTGGATTGCGTCAAAATCCCAGTCTCCCATTTTCGCGGCCTGAAGTGCGAAATTTAAACTTTCTTCGACCTCTTTACGTTCGTCAATGTTGTCGATGGCCGCGACGAAAAAGTGCGGATGGCCTTCGCGCGTTCGTACCAGGGAAACGCTTAATCTAACCCAAACATCGCGACCATCCTTCCTTAATATCGGGTGCTCGGTCGAAAAGTTTTTGTGACCCTCGGTGATCAGCTCCAACAATTTTTGTTCGGCCGTTTCCACTTCTTCCCTCTGGAAAAAATCTTTGTAGGATTTTCCGATCAGTTCTGCCGGGTTCTGATCCAAAATCTCGCCGGCGCGGGCGTTTACGTAAAGACAACGACCATCTAAACTCATCTGGATGTGGCCCAACGCGGAACCTTCTAAGATGGATCGCCAACGTTTTTCTTCATTTGCGGTCCGCTCTTTAACTTTAAATTCTTCGGTGATGTCCGATACCAACACCGAAAGACCCCCGGCTAAACAAGGACTGACGTGGTATTCAACCCAACGGGCCGTCTGTAAACAAAAATCTTTGACGTGTGTTTTTTCCCCGAGGGTCAGGCATTTTTGGAAGGCGGTTAGTATTTCACCATGGGCACCTAAGGGGTTTAATTCTAAAAAAAAAGGGCGGTTTATAAGGTCGTCCATCGAAGACGATGAAAATTTTAAATACGAGTCATTTGCGCGCGTAAATCGAAGCTCTTCGTTTAGAAAAAACAAAGGGTCTGAAATAAGGTTTAAATCATAAAGATTTAGCTCGGACATTTCGCATTTCCACGAAAGATGGCTAATGAATAATCAAGTTGGGTCATCAAATCTCCAGTGTATAGAATTCCTGATTGCAATTCGTAATCCATTACCAAAACCGAAGTCTAAAGTAACGGCAATGAATGGCAGATGGAAATTTTATAGAGGCGAGACCTGCGACTTAACATACACGGGGGATGATGGTGAAGGGCCGTATGTTTAAGTACAGCCGTTAAGTGGGTTCGTTTAGCAAATGTTTTACAGCGCTTTTAAGTGGGCGATTTTCACAACTGGTTTGAAAATACATTTTTGGCTATTTCCGACGATTTGATCTTCAGGATTAATCACAAGTTCAAGAATGTAAGATTGACCGGCCACGACCGAAACGGCTTCCTGCAAATGGATCTTCAAACCTGCCGTTTGGGCGCTTGGAGTTTTAAGCAAAAGCACTTCGCTCTGTGAACTTAAAACTTTGTTACCGTCAGCGTTTAAAACCACAAACAGATTTTTCAAAACTTCTGATCTTAACGCTTTTATTTTCAAGGTCGGCTTATTCAAAGAAATAAGTTTGTCGGCGTCGATTATTAAAAATGAATCAACTGAACTCACATTCAGAAGAACGTCGCTGATAACTAAATTTTTGCACGACGAACCTTTTGAACCATCGTCTGAACCTGGTTCACGAGGAACTTTTGGCGAATCTGGATCTGTCGTTGGGGCTCCGGAATGGCCGCTACCTTTACCGCCGCTCACGTAACCGCTACCGCCGTCAACGGGGTTGTCTACGGGCATGGTGTTCACCATGTTGGCTTCATCGTCAGTGACGACGACGAAAGTGTCTGTTGTCACCCCGGAAGTTGCAAGTTTTGAAGACTGATTATCCGACACGCTCACCGAGCCCGGTTGACAATTCTGGAAGAAAAACAGAACTGGCAATGTAGCTAATACCGCGATGATCGTTTTCAAATTTTTCTTAATATGATACATTTTTTCTCCGTTTATATTTTCATTTTTCTAATATCTACTTTGTATTCCAAGAAGCGGGCCCGCCAAAACCGCGAGAAAGATTTAAAACGATTTAAATTGAATCGCAGCGTTTAGAAAGTGTTGAATGAATAGATCCAGGCCTGGCCTAAGTCTTCGGGTTCGTTGGCTAATTGGGAAAGCGTCAAAGCATTAAGCTGTGTCTAGAGTCTGTACACTGTTTCAAACATTCGGAAATTTAATTTTTATGTTACAACGTCCGAACGGACTTCAGGGAATTTGTCGCGGATATTCACGTCGAATCGTGGAAATGGAATTTCAATTTTGGCTTCACGAAACAACGTATCTATTTCGGTTCGTATGTCGCTTGAAATTGTTTCCATCTTCCAAATATCAGAGCACCAAAATCTAAGATCAAATTTAAGTGAAGAATCACCGAAGTCTTCAAACAAAGCGACGGGCGGCGGATTCTGCACAACCTTTTCATGACCTAAAGCGGCCTTCATCAAAATTTCTTTCACTTGCTTCACGTTAGATCCGTAGGCCACACCCACCCGTACGTGCAAACGAATTTTCTGTCCTGAATAACTGTCGTTAATGACTTCTTCCGAAATAAGTTTTGAATTAGGAACGATAATCGTTACCTCATCTCGGGTTTGCACGACGGTTGATCTGACCCGAATATCGATGATCCGCCCAGATGCATTACCGACTCGAATGATGTCGCCTACTTTAACCGGGCGTTCGATCAAGATGATGATGCCCGAAATGAAATTTTGTGCGATATTTTGTAAACCGAAACCGATTCCGACCATCAGCACCGCGCCGACGGCGGCCAAAGAACTGATTGAAATGCCCAAATTATCAAGGGCGAACAAGATTCCAAGTGCGGTCAACAAATACCGGCTAAACTTTTCGATCGAATCCCTGACGCCCGAGTCAACGTGGTTATTTAATAGAAATCGATTCACCAACTTACCGAAGAAGTTTGCTAACTTTAACGAAACGTATACGACGATCAAAGACGATATCACGCTTAGGATAGAAATCTTATTTCCGCTCACTTGAAAGATCGGTTTTCCGAGGACGGTTAAAAAATCATTGAATCGATTCACTAATTTATCCATTTCATCCATCATCGACTCACTTTCTGCTGTTGAAGAACTTCCTGTCTAACGTTTCACTTTAAACCGACCATGTCACCGCAAAATAGGTCCAACGGCGCAAAATTGTAGGAGCAAAATGGGGTCAATGGCTGCGGGAAAATTGGCACATTCTTGACCAAAATGATGAATTAATTTTGAAAACATAAAGGATTGACCTACACTGAGAAAATGAAAAAAATCACCCTATTTATCCTGACCCTCCTCGCCGCCAATGTGTGGGCAGAAACTTCAATAACAACCGTAACGCCCGAGCCTGATCCGGCCCGTATTACTGACGGACTTCGAGTCGGAGTTTTATTTTCGCAAATGAAAGGTTCCTACAACGATAACGGGGATAAAAAAGAAGAGGGTATGGGTCCTGGTTTTGGAATAAGCGCTGGTGCCGCGTACATTCCGGTAAAAATGGTTGGCGCTTCCGCAAACTTTGCCCTGATGCAAATTAAAGAAAAAGGCCAAAAAAGTTTTCGCGCGCGTGTTGACGCAAATATCGAATACGCTTTCACGTCTTACCTCAGTGCTAGAGCCGGACTTAACCTCATCGCGCCTGTGTTGCCCATTGTTGAACGCAGTGAATTTGCCGTCGGTTACCAGACCGGACTGGCTTACCAAATTCAAAATGGTTATGAGGTTGGTTTAAGCCTGGTGCAAACGCGACTGAGCTACAACACCGATACGGACGCTCGTAACTCGGTGATCTATACCGGAACCGAACTTCAGTTAATTAAAACCTTCTGATCTACGCCTGACTAAAGTCGAATTCAAAACAACGCGACCTTTGCCGTCTACATCAAGTGAGCCATTGCTCCGATAAAAACAGGATCGATTAACGAAAGAGTTTGACGGTGCAAAAGGCTTCTAAAAAATCTGTCTTACCATTTTCCATTACGGCCGCGTCCGTTATTGGGTTTGTCTTACTATGGCAGTATCAATACCAACGCGAAAATAATTTCCTAAAGTTAAGGGTTCACGACGAAGCCGAAAAAATTAAAATAGAGGTTTCTGAAACTTTACGTGAAACGTCCTTGGCCATGCAGCGCTTCGCGGCACGTGTTGAACACTTAGGAACACGCGACAAAATTTATTTAAAATTAGATAGTGGGCTTTACCTTGAGCAGCTGCCGATCTTAGATAAGATCGGCATCGTCGATCGTGATTTAAAGTTGGTTTGGTCTTACCCCGACCCTTCGATAAATGCTTCGAACAAATCTGAATCCGTGAAAGATGCTTCAGTTATTGAAGCATTTCTGAATTCGAAACGGTCGAAAAAGCCTTCCTTCAGTCGAGCCATCGACCTGGGCTCGTTCGGAATGGGTTTCATCCTTCCCGTTCCGCTATTTAAAAACGAAGAGTTTACGGGATTCGTTTACGCGACGGTAAAAGCCCAGAAGTTGTTTCATAGTTTTATTCCGACCAATGATTTCCAAGTTCTGATACGTGAAAATGAAAAAATCCTTTTTCAATCTCCCTCGGTGGGCGATTTAGAAAAAAGCTGGATCGAATCCGAAACGGTACTTTGGGGACAGAGTTCATGGACCGTGGAAGTTATACCTTCTGAAAAATTTCTTCACGAAGGACGTTCAATTTTACCTAATTTCCTTTTGATTTTCGGCCTTTTCATGTCCGCACTACTTGGTATCTTGCTAAAAAATATCTTCAGCTCGCGACGTGAAGCGCTGATGAACACCGTAAAATTGAAGGTGCTTAGCCTAAGATTAGGTTTTGCTTTAGATTCGGCAAAAATGGCGGCGTGGAATCTTAACTTAGAAACTCAAGAAGTGTGGCGTAGTGAAAATCACGATCAAATCTATGGGTACTTAACGAATATAAAAGATTGGTCTCAGGAAACGTTCTTAAATCACGTTACCGCCCATGATCGAATACGCGTTGGGGAAGAATTAAAAAAAGCTTTCATAGAGAAATTTACTTCGATCGAATTTCAAATTATCCGTTCCGATGATAAAACGTTAAGATGGTTGAATGTAATGTCGCATTTAACCTTCGATGAAAAGGGAAAACCACAACAACTATTCGGCATCGTTCGCGATATCACCACGGAAAAAATTGAAACGATTGAAAAACAAAACTCATCCCAGATGCGTAAGGCCATTATTGAATCTTCGAACTACGCCATTATTTCAACCGACGCCCACGGCATCATTAAAACCTTTAACCAGGCGGCGGCCACAATGCTTGGCTACTCGGCCGAAGAGCTTTTAGATCAAGCTAACATCGACCAATTTTTCCTGGAGACTGAGTTTACCAGCCGAGCAAAAAATTTAACCCGTGAACTTAAGCGAAAAGTTGGTCCCGGAATGGACGCCTTGACCGCGAAGGTCAATGCATTACGGGTGGCCGATGAAAATGAATGGACTCTCAAAAATAAGGATGGACGGCTGTTCCCAGCTAACCTTTCGTTAACGGCGCTGCTCGACGAAAAAGGCGAAATCTCTGGCTACTTGGGGATCGCGGTAGATTTGACAGAGAAGAAAAAAACGCAAGACCGACTAGGCCGACTCATCAAAGCGACCGGCGAAGGTATTTGGGAGCGCGAATACATCCCTGGCGGAAAAATTAGTTACATGGATGAACAAGCGAAAAGCATCTTCGGTTTTTCTGAATACGAAGAAGAACCGCTGTACGATGCCGTCGCCAGTAACATCATTGAAGCGGATAGACCAAAAGTTGCTGAAGCTCTGAATGCGCACTTTCATTCTGATACCGCAGGTTTCGTCGTCGAGTTTCGAATGCGAACTCACCCCCACGCCAATACCACTAGATGGATAAGGGCTCGCGGGCAGATCATCAACAAAAAAGATAAAGTACCCTTGTTAGTATCCACCGTGCAGGACGTGACCGAGCAAGTCGATCGAAGCGAGCAACTTAAAATTGCGTTAGCTAACGCCGAAAGCGCGACGCAGGCAAAATCAGACTTCTTGGCAAATATGTCTCACGAAATTCGAACTCCATTAAACGGAGTTATCGGAATGACAAGTTTGCTATTAGGCACAAACCTTTCTCATTTACAGAAAGATTATGCTGACATGATTAAGAGCTCGGCCGAAATTCTGTTGGTTTTGGTCAATGATATATTAGATTTTTCAAAAATTGAGGCGCGCAAACTAGACTTAGAGAATATCGAATTTGACATTGCAAAGGTCGCAAGCGATGCGGAACGCCTTCTGAATTTCTCGGCGCAAAAAAAGAAAATCAGATTGACCCACTTTTTATCGGAAGACCTTCCAACGACGAAGTGTAAAGGCGATCCAAATCGCATCAATCAAATTTTAACTAATCTGATCAGCAATGCGATTAAATTTACCGAGCGTGGCGAAGTGCACGTGAACATTTCACACGACCCGCAGTACCGAGGTGAGCAACGCTTAGCTTTATACGTTGAAGTGAGCGATACCGGTATTGGCATGAACCAGGCCGCAGTGGCGCGCATGTTTCAACCGTTTAGCCAAGGTGATACTTCGACGACTCGAAAGTACGGCGGCACCGGGTTAGGACTTTCGATCTGCAAACATCTGGTCGAGATGATGGGCGGAACCATTGGAGTACGAAGCGAAGTTGGGGCCGGATCCACTTTTTGGTTCACTCTCATTTTAGAGAAGGCGGATGGAACGGTTACGGCTATGCCGACACACCAGTTAACGGTTCTTGAAAAAAGTCCAAGCACTCGGCCTTTACGGATTTTGCTAGCTGAAGACAACAGAGTTAACCAAATTATTGCCGTGGCGATGCTTGAAGATAATGAATACCAGGTTGAAGTCGTGTCGAACGGTCTTGAGGCCCTTAGCGCGCTGGCGGTGTCCAATTTCGATTTAGTTTTAATGGACTGTCAAATGCCGGAATTAGATGGCTACAACGCCACGAAAGAAATACGGCGACAAACCCAACAGGCTTATTCAAACATCCCCATCATCGCGATGACGGCGAATGCAATGTCTGGTGATCGGGAAAAATGTTTGGCGTCGGGAATGAATGATTACGTGACGAAACCCATCGATGCAAAAGAACTAAGGCTTGTTATGGATCGAGTTTTAAAAAATCATTCGGTTTCTGAAACCGTCAAACTTTCTTCCCTATCGGGCTTAGCTTAATCAGCCATCTCCACCCAGTAAACCGTACTGCCATACGCCGCAAGGGAAACCGAAAATCCAGCTGAAATTTGCTCGCCCGTCAGAATTCGCGCGTCTTGCGACATGAGGTCCTTCACGTTGTAATTCTTGTTCTGATCTAATCCTTGAAGTCTTAAAGTGGGTGTAGTGCCTTGATCTAATGAGCTCTTCACCGTAACCCACAAAGAACTTTCACCTGGCGCCTTACGCGCGAAAGCGACAATTTTTCCCGCCGCTACGTCATCTTTTAAAGTGACCACTTGAATAAGGGGCGTAATGTTCGCATTTTTTAAAATACGATCCAAAACCAAATTGCGATTCGCCAAATCAGTAACCCGTCCATATTCGTTCGCGTTGTAAGCGTCGTAGAATAATGCGCCCACCTGGGTGTAATGCCCCTGCCCGATTATGCATTGATAACCAACGTCTTCATTTTCGCGCTTTAAAATGGATTCGCAGTGAAAGTCTTGGTCAAGCTTTGCATACTTATATAAGGGATAAGACCTTGCCGCGAAACTTTGGTTATCAAATTGTAAGTTCGTGTAATACCCTTGCGCTTCACTGTTGGAACTTTTTGATTTTAGTCCGATTTTTTGTGCGAGCGAATCATCTAAAAAGTTCACGACGCTGTGGCCAGATTTGATCATCTTTAATAAAGTGGCCGTTAGCTCGTCAGTCGTTTCACCGCTATCTTGTCGAACGATCATCTGACAGGATTCGATTTCTGCTTGTGAATTGACTCCCCAATGCAATATCTTTGGATTTATCCCCGCCTGAAGCAAATACCCCAGTAGGCCCCCGGCCCACGCGCTGTTCATTTCGACATGATCAATTGCGGATAAGTAGCTAGGCACTAACTGCTCTTGGTCTTTCAATAAACAAACGGGATCAGTCACTTCATTCGCTTTCGCAAGCCATTCCCCGTGCGGAGCGATTAACTTTTCACCAATTTCTTTCAGATGAAAAAAGTGAGGACTGGCAATTCCGCCGTAGGCTAACGGCGCATCAAAGTAAAGTTTTTCCGTTAACTTAGAATCCTCATGCATGATTCCCCAGACGTCAAAACCGGCAAGGATTTCATTATCAACAATTTGTTGAAGCTTGGTCCAAAAATCTTCAGTCATCCCGTTTTCCAATAAAAGTTTATTGTAAAGTGGTTCGATTTGTTGGCGTCCCCAATCCGTTTGCCAGTTGTCTCCTTCATTAAAATAATAAACAAACATCGCCTTTAAGCCGTGACCGATCACGCTAAGATACGTTTGCTGCCTTGATTCGGTTGACACCGGAATTCCACGCCACCAGCCGGCCTGAATTTCGGGTCCCATCGCAAAACGTTCGCCATTTCCGAAATAATATTCTGAAGCCGTTTCCGCCGCTTTAACATCATGATCCGTTTTAAACGGAAGATTCATCAAGGGATGATCATTCGTCTCGTACGTCTTCGGATAAAGATTCACGGTGAGTAGCCCCGTTTTGCCTTTTTGATTATGCAGCAAGTAATTGGGTAAAAGCCCGTTTTGGGTGGCATTGTAACTGTCCGCAATCGTGAATAGAACATCGGGCTCATGCACGCCGATGTCTTCCCAGATTCGTCTTACCTTTTCTAAATAAGTCGCGACAGACTCGTCTGCAAACAGGTACCAATCTTTGTCTTCATTGACATCAAAGCGAGGAACCGTTGGCGCTTGAATTTGCTCCCACGAAGTCCAAACGCGATAGTGCCTTTTATTGACGGCATCGATCGTCTTGTATTTTGCCTTTAAAAATTCTTGGTATCTGCGCAACGCAGGCTTTCCGTAGTCGTGGTTGTATAACGACTGCCACATGAAATTTGTTTCGTTATCTAATTGTAAAAAAGAAATTGGTTTACCGGGGCCAATTTTGTCGTGCAAAACTTCGTCGTATAGTTTTTGAAAATAAAGCTTGGTATGCCGCAATAGATCTTCATTGTGGTAATCGTATAATTTCGTCGACTGCCCCTTGGAATTTCGCATGTGACTCTCGGGATACTTTTGGTGAAACCACAAAGGGATCGCGCCAAAACCTAGAAATCCCCATTCTGCATTTACGTAGGGCCCCGGTCGTACCATGATATGTTCGATTCCCCGTTCGGCAATCATCTTGAAAAAAGTTTTAACATCGCGAGACGGATAATCGGGCTGTCCATCACCATCGTCATCAGCGGTTCCGTCAAAATCGAACTTTCCTTCTGCGTACTCGTGAAAGTCCCAAGGAATATAAAAGCTAATTGCATTCATATGCGCTTCTTTGAATCGGTCTAAAGCCGACGCCCATAGTTTGATGACTTCAGCTCGTGGAATATTCCTTCCGAAACCACCGCGCATTCTAAAGTACTGAACTTCCGCGCCAAAAAGTTGCGGTTGGGGAATGTCATCGATCAGCAATTGGTTATTTTTTATTTTATAAATTCCGGCGTGGCTTGAAGCGGGGGCAAGAACCATGAACGCTACGATCATTGTTACAAAAAACTTCATCTTAAGCTCCTATTTAATCAAGTCCCGATAATGAACGGCGGTTAAAAAGCTCGCGTAACTCCAGGTCAAGTCGCGGGCGGAAACGGCGTAACCATTATGCTGACTAAACTGTTCAGACAAAGAACCATCGGCGGGGGTGTGCAATTTCACCCGCGCGACGAAACGGTCTCCACGATTTTTTAAAGCCGCAATCAAAGCTCTGGTAATCATGGGTTCGTTTTTTAAATTCATTCCGCTTCGTAGCACTTCGCTACCCGATCCCCAAGCCTTTTGTAGGAATGACAGGCTTAATTCATTAACCAACCAGTTAGGATTTTTTCGTAAGCTAACGGCAAGTCGGTAATGTAATTCGGCGTAGGCTAAAGTGTTCAAATACCAAGGGTTACCACCAAAATACACGTCGTCTTCATAGCGGCCAATTGCCGGAGCCAGCTCGTCTGAATTCTCTTGATTAATGGGATAGATCTTTAGAAAAATATTTTCAATTTTTTCAGCAGTGGCTAAAATTCTTGAGTCTCGAACCGAAAAAAATTCCTCGTCGTCAAGGTTTGAATGCAAAACCGCTAAGATGGTGGCCGAGTCTAAATCTGTTTTTTTGTTGTCCCCGCCTTCTATGCGGTTTCTGCTGACGGCAAAATAATTCTCGCCCGTTTTCCAGTACTTGTGTAACGCGAGTTCTATTGCGACACGGGCCGCTTCGCAGTCAAAAATTGTGAAATTCCATCGCGGATCAAAATGCCTAATGGCTTTTTTTAGCGCCGCCATTTGATTAAGGCTGGTGTAAAAATGGTCTCCGCGAGTCTCTTCCCAAAGATCAAACGAGGATTCCGTATGATGATGAATGATGAAACTTAGATCGGTTTCTAAAATTTCAGAAATCTTTTGGGCTCGCGGTTCATCGACGCTTTGATCCAAAATATGAAGTAAAGTTAATGCACGCAATGCGGGCCCATCATTTTGGGGGCGTGCCCACGGCCCAGAAAACGGAGTTCCATCCGTATTGAATCGCGGCTCTCCTAAACCCGTTAATGACCATTGCAATTGGATTTTTCGAGACAAAGAAATAAAATCATCCACCGTCAAAAGTAATTCATTCTCAAGCGGCGATGAGGTCTGAATCGTAATTAACGAATCAACAACCAGTGCGGAATCGCGCACCCAATGAAAGTAATAATCTGGATCCTGGCGCGAAGGCGAAGCGATGACGACGCCGCGAGCGCTGTCAGCAGGTGATATATTCATATACATCTTTTGCAGAGCCGTACGATATTCGGTGTCGACCCATTGGTTTAAGGTCGAGGTGAAGGCAACAGAATAAAAAAGCATCACGGTAAGTGCTGAAAAATACGACTTCAAACTGGCCCCCTCAAACTAAAGTAGAGAAGGTTTGCCTACGACTGTCAATAACGCTGCGGCAGTTTTCACTAGATGGCGCGAGTCATTTTGCCTGATTCGCACCCCTTAAAGTGCCGTGCGACATATGGGCATGGCCCCCGATTGCACTCTAATGAATCACACACTACTAAGGAGTAATGATGAGCTTAGGAACAATTTTATTAATCATTCTGATTTTAATGTTAGTCGGCGCGATACCTTCGTGGGGTCATAGCAAAAGCTGGGGCTACGGTCCATCTGGCGGCATCGGTTTAATCGTCATCATCGTGCTAATTCTTGTGCTCACCGGGCGAATTTGATAAATATCGCCGCATGATTCTAAGCCGCAAACGAAAAACGAAAGAGCCCTGCCCGGGCTGTTTTCTACATAAAACTTTATGTATTTGCGCTTTGATTCCCACCCTCGAAACGAAAACTCGCCTTACCCTGATTGTCCACGCTAAAGAATTAAAAAGAACGACCAACACGGGCCGTCTCGCCTTAAAAGCAATATCCAACAGCTCGATGCGCGTTCGTGGACAAGGCAAGGACCCGGTCGACTTAAGCGATTTGCTCACCGACGAGTACCAGACCCTCTTGTTTTATCCGTCAGATAATGCCGCTAACTTAACTGAAGAATATTTAAAACAGTTTTCAAAGCCATTTCACCTTTTAGTCCCAGACGGCAGTTGGCGCCAAGCCAGCAAAGTACCTATTCGGCATCAAGAACTTGCGAACGTGCCGCGGGTCATGATTTCGAAACCAAACTTGGCGACTCAACACTTACGGGCCGAAAATTCTGAAGTTGGTATGTCAACTCTTCAAGCGATTGCCGAAGCCTTTCGTGTGCTAGAAGGTGAGTCCGTTTACAATACTTTAAATGACATTTACAAAGCGAAGCTAAAAAATACTTTGCGCGGTCGCGGTCAAATCTTCACAAGCTAACGCGCAAATTTTTTAATATAAGCGCAACTACTGGTTTTCAGAAAAAGGTTTTGTCTGTTTTGCTTGAACCTTTGCGCCCATGGATTCACTCATCATTTTTGCCATGCCCGCTTGGAAATTATTTTTTAACGATCCAGCAACAACGTGATCTCGTCCCGCCATAAGAGCCTCGTAACCATCCTTTGCCACATCAAACGGGCTGTCTTTTTCGGCCTGACCCACGGGTGTCTGCACCATGTCCGCTCTCTCAAAGAAATTCGTGTCCGTTGCACCCGGCTGTAAAGCCGTAATGATAACGCCCGTATCCTTAACTTCGAAACGCAGCGCCTCGACAAACGATTGCACGAAAGCTTTAGAAGCCGCGTAAACCGCGTAATACGGGCCGGGCATTTCGGCTGCGATGGAAGAGGTAAAAAGAATGCGGCCTTCTTTTCGCGCAACCATATCCGTAACTACCAACTTCGCTAATTTAACCAATGAAATAATGTTAAGATGAATCAAATTAAGTTCGTCTTCTATTTTTGTTTTGATGAAGGCACCGCTAACCCCCACGCCCGCATTGATGGCAACACAATCAAGAGGCGATCCGTTCGACTTGATTGAACTATACAAACTGTCTACTCCATCATCTTTCGCTAAGTCGATTTGTAAAGCCTTAACCTTTACCCCCATTTTCCGCAAAGTATTTCCGGCATCGGTGATTGCATTGTCCTCAGCCACTACGACTAAGTCGAATCCATTTTCGGCGAATCGCTTTGCCAGTTCAAAACCAATCCCGCTCGATGCTCCGGTAACCAGCGCTAATTTTCCACTTTTATCACCCGTCTTTTCTTGCATAAAATATTCCCCTTAAAATGTATGGACTATCAAAAAGCAAAGGTGGGGCCAAAGTTCTCCGTTGAAAAGAATGGCTTTCAGGGCAACAATCAGGAATAAAGACTTACCTAGGAGATAAATATGCCTCATGAATTACTTATACTCGGAATCGTGATTGTTTTAGGAATCGTACATTTGATGATTGCCGCGCAGTTCGCAACCGCCCAGCGCGGAATAAAATGGAACATGTCGGCCCGCGATGAAAAGCCTGCAGAGTTGACCGGCGCAGCGGCGCGCCTTGATCGTAGCTTCAAAAATTTTATGGAAACTTTCGCTTTTTTTGCGGCGGCCGTTTTGTTAGTTTTCGCTTTGCAAAAGCACTCGCAGCTTTCTTCAATTGGCGCGCTGGTATACCTTTTAGCTCGCGTGGTTTACATTCCGCTTTACGCCATGGGGATACCGAAGGTTAGAACGATGGTGTGGTTGATTTCGATGTTAGGGATCGCGCTGGTTTTAATTTCGCTCGTGATATAATAAGGTCTATGTACAAGCTTCGTTCCTACCAACTTGACGCCGTTCAGGCTACGCTCGCCCATTTTCGCAATGAAAAAAACCCGGCGGTGATCGTGCTGCCGACCGGAGCTGGAAAAAGCTTAGTGATTGCAGAACTAGCTCGCATCGCGAAGGGCCGCGTCCTGGTGTTGGCTCACGTCAGGGAATTGGTAGAACAGAACCACGCTAAATATTTAAGCTTAGGACTTGCAGCCGGAATTTATTCGGCCGGCCTAAATCGAAAAGATATTTCCGAAAAAACTATTTTCGGCAGCATTCAGTCTATCGCTCGTGCCCCGCAAGAATTCTTCGAAGGATTTTCGCTATTGGTTATTGATGAATGCCACCGCGTTTCGACCGAATCAGATACCCAGTATTTTCAAGTTATCGAAAAGCTACAAGCTGCGAATCCCGAAATTTGTATTTTGGGTTTAACCGCGACTCCTTACCGACTGGGGTTTGGTTGGATATACGAATTAAATATGTCTAAAAAGTTACGCGTGACGACTCAACAACGTTTTTTCAAGAAATGCATTTTTGATTTGTCGACACGTTTCATGATTAAAAATTACTTCCTAACACCACCGATAAAAATCGATTCACCGGTCGCGTGTTATGATTTTTCCAGCTTGAAGTTGCAAGGCTCACATTTTCTAATCGCGCAAATCGAAGCGTTACTAAAAGATCAAAAGCGGATAACTCCGTTGATCATAAAAAATATCATCGATATGTCGCGTGACCGACAAGGGGTTATGATCTTTACTAGCTCGGTCCAACACGCCAAAGAAATTATGCAGGCCTTGCCGCCATTTATTTCAGCGTTAGTGGTTGGCGAAACCGCCGATGAAGATCGTGATGAAATTATTCAAGCATTCAAGCAGCGTCGGTTGAAATTTTTGGTTAACGTTTCGGTTTTGACAACGGGCTTCGATGCTCCGCATGTCGACGTAATCGCCATTTTACGTCCAACCGAATCCGCCAGTCTTTATCAACAAATCGTGGGTCGCGGGCTGCGACTCAGCCCCGGTAAGACCGACTGTCTGATTTTAGATTATACCGGACAGGATCATGATATTTTTTCTCCGGATATCGAAGACGAAAAACCAAAGTCAGAAGCAGTTATCGTTGACGTAACTTGTCCCGCCTGTGGAATTGTTAATAATTTCTGGGGTCTAGTCGAAGATAATGGTACCCTCGTCGAACATTACGGTCGCAAATGCAAAGGCATGGTACAAGATCCATTCACTCAAGTTCTGCGTGATTGCGGATTTCGATTTCGTTTCAAGTTATGCGATCAATGCGGTTCCGAAAATGACATCGCGGCCCGATCTTGTACCCACTGCCAACATCTGCTGGTTGATACCGACAAAAAATTGAAAGAGGCGATGTCTTTAAAGGATGCCCACGTTATGCGCGTCGACAGCATGCACTTTGCAATTACCAACGATAAAAAATCTAACCCTCGGCTAGAGATTCAATACTATGACGCTGACGCTAATGTTTTGAAAGAATATTATTACCTAGATAGTGAAGAAAGTCGGGTCGCTTTTCAGTTTAATTTCGTTAGGATGCACAACCGACTTCCCGAAAAAAATATATCTATAAAAAAACTTGAAGATGTAATGATTCAAACAAAGCGCTTTCGAATTCCTTTATTTGTCATTGCTAGAAAGCAAAAATACTACTGGACGATCCGCGAAAAAATTTTTGAGTAAATTAGACAAAAAAATAGAGCCAACTTTCAGGTTGGCTCTACCAAAGATCTTCAATATTGGACCCGATACGACTCTAGGCCTAGTATCGAATTATCTTTTTTAAAAAAATTACTTACGATTAGAAGCAGGTGCTTGTCGAGACGTGCTGCTGCTATCTTGCTGACCGCTTTGACTTTGTTGTCCTTGTCCTTGCTGACCTTGTTGTCCCTGTTGACCTGACTGAGTCATTCCAGTTCCTTGATCGCGCGATCCAGTTTGTGACCACTGCTTAGAATCTTGAGAACGATCAGATTGTTGTTGTGAACCTTTTGAATTTGAAGATGATGAAGAAGAAAAATCTTGTCCGTCTCTTGAATTCACGTCTGCTTGAGATGCGTCTCTTTGTTGTCCACCAGTTTGTTTTTGATTTTGATTTTGTTGAGCCATTGTATCCTCCATGTATGTATGTAGCATTTCTGCTTGTGTGTTTGTTTGTTCAGACGTAGACCTCTATTGCAAGCAGGGGTCCAAAGTTCTACACTTAACATTTTCGAGTACGGCAAAATAACGGGGCAAATGATCAGAGGTCTAGTTCCATTATTCATCAAATAAAGATAACTGGTCTGACAATTTACGAAACGAATGACTCGATAGATCATGATGCATACGGTTTAATTTATATTTTCGCGTAAAGACGTCGAAAATTTCATGCAATGTATCAGCGCGGGCACCTTTACCCTGCATGCGACTTCCAAATTCGGCATCGTTTAATTTCCCTTCACGGATCGAACGTATGGCGTTCATGATTTTGTTTTTTTTATCGGGGGCATGGACGTCAAGCCACTCGGAAAATAGAGGCGCTACGCTTAGCGGAAGTCGAACGGGAGTGTAACCGGCCCACTGCGCACCGGCTTCCGCGGCCGCCTTTAAAATGGCCGGAAGTTCATGATCCGTTAATCCTGGAATAAGCGGCGCCACGTTAACCCCAACCGGAACCCCGGCTTTGGCCAGCTCTTCAATCGCTTTTAAACGCAAACTCGGCAATGATGTCCGCGGCTCCATTACTTTGATCAGTTCTGGATTTAAGCTCGTGATGGACATATAAACCACGATACCATTGTACGCCGCCATCTCTTTAAAAACATCGATGTCTCGTCGGATAAGTTGGTTCTTCGTAATCAAGCCGACCGGATTTCGAAAATCAAGTAGGACCTTCATGCAGGCACGCGTAATTTCTAATTTTCTTTCGATGGGTTGATAGCAATCAGTGACGCCGCTAAAAAAGATAACGTCTCCGCACCAAGATTTTGACATTAATTTTTTTTTAAGCAGATCAGCGGCTTCGTACTTTACAAATATTTTTGATTCGAAATCTAGTCCTGCAGAAAGATTAAGATACTCGTGCGTTGGACGCGCATAACAATAAATGCAACCATGTTCGCAGCCCCGATACGGATTTGCGCTGTAAGTGAAACCGATGTCGGGACTGTCATTTTGCGAAACGATGGATTTGGATGAGTCCGCGAAAAATTCGGTTTTCAAAGAAGACATATCTTCTTCGTCATCCTTCCATCCGAAATGATCTAAGTCTGCTTCGGATTGATTTTTGACGAATCGACTGCTGACATTACCCTGGGCACCACGGCCCACATTTGATTTTAGAGAATTGTTAAGGTAATTCGTTTTCTTCTTACTTCCATCAGTCATCAGGTGACTATACCAAAAAAAACGGACCACCTACAACCCCGCAGGCAGCCCGAAATTTAATTTTTTATTGTCGAAATACAGCGGTTAATTTACAGACGAGCTTCACGTTTGTAAATTCGGGCCGGAACGACGTATCCATAGTAAGCCCCAAAACCCGCAAAGATTGCGTGAGTCAAAACTTCGCCTCGGAATAACGGTGCGTAGCCAAATAATGTGCTCAACGAAGGAATTAATCCCATCACCGCTAGAACTCCCATGACAACGCAAACGACGCGCGAGTACTTAACCGATGCGATCACATTTTCTTGGCTTGCGCAGGCGATCCCGGCAATACCAAAAAGAATCAGCGCTACTTTATTTATAATGTTCATTGGGAAATAACCTAAAAACATGCCGTAGCTCGTATTGACGTTAAGTGCCGGTAAAAATGAATTATTCTGTGACAAGGCCGGTATCAAAGACAACACCCCCATGACCAACATAACCCAACCGCCGATCATCGCAAACTTTCTCGTGTGAATATGCATAAAAACTCCTTCTTTATTTGTTTTAATTTTCGATCCTTCGATCTGACAAGTCCTAACAAAGCAAAAACATGACCAACTTGTGGCGACGTTAAATCTCTTTCAGACCTCCGCAGCTTGGGGCTAGGTCATTTTTGGGACTGCGCTAGCCATTTTGTCCAGCGCGCCAGTTTTATTTTTTTGATTGGTCCAGAACTTTGATTCTCTGTTTTACCTTGAAATAACCTTCCCAAGGATCTTTTCGCTTTTTTAAAATTGCGGGTACATTTTTTAGCGTAAATTGATCAGGTGCTTTCAATTTACCGAGTTCCGACCAAGCGATTGGAAGCGCAACTGGGGCATTCGGTTTGGCACGAACTGAGTAGGTCGCCACGGCGGTAGCTCCGTAGCCGTTGCGTAGATAATCTAGAAATATTTTTCCTTTTCGATTTTTCTTTAAGATATTCGTCGTATATTTTTCCGGATATTGTTTTACCAATTGGTCACAAACTGATTTAGAGAAATTCTTAATTTCATCCCAGGTGTATTCCGGCGCAATCGGAACATGAATATGCAAGCCCTTGCCACCGCTTACTTTGATGAAAGATTTTAATTTCAGCCGAGTCAGCATTTCATTCAGCTCTTCTGCCGCTTCTTTGACGACTTTAAAAGTAACTCCAGGATCCGGATCTAAATCGAAAACAATTAAATTTGCGTAGTCGGGCTTGTGGATGTCGCCACCCCGGACGTGAATCTCAAGCGTTCCCATTTGCACCAGCTCATGCAGGCCTTGCATCGAATCAATGTAAGTGACCGCCTCTTTTTTCTTATGAAGCGGCGCTGAAATATTTTTTTCTAAAACGGCCGATGAGGCGTTCTCGACATGTTTTTGAAAAAAGCAGGTTTTCCCTTCGCCGTTCGGGCAGCGAAGCAGTGACAACGGTCGCTCTACGACAAATGGAAGCACAAATTTCTGGATCGAGGCATAGTAATCAGCCAAATCTTGCTTCGTAATTTTTTCCTGTGGAAACAAAATCTTATCCGGATGAGTCAACTTAAACTTACTTGTTTTAGATTCGTTATTTGAAGTGACCTTCACTAAGCTTTTTGCTTTTGCCGGCATCGCTTTTTGAGGACCTTCACTTTTAGCAACCGTAGCTTCAGATTTTTCCATTTTAACTTCCATAAGACTGACGTCCTTCGCTTTTTTGTCTTCACGCAAACCTTTGTAGGCCGCGTGTCTTAAAATTCGATCATGGGTCATATTTGAAAATTCAATGTTTGCGACGAGCTGAGGTTTCAACCAGAAAATTTCTTGACGACCAAAATTTTTGTCATGAAAAGGAGTCTCTTTTGCGGGATACTTTTTAAGTTGCTCCATGATTAAACGCTCGGCCTGCCGATTAAATCCGGTTCCGACTTTTCCGGCGTAGTGTAATTTGCCTTCTTCGTAACCGCCAACCAGCAATGCTCCAAGACTGCGATTATCCTGCAGCGTATAGCCACCGATGACGAATTCTTGCAAGTGGCGACACTTTGTTTTTAACCATGACCGTGAACGCCCACTCTCATAACGAGCTTCGCCATCTTTTGAAACGATTCCTTCAAGATCATGTCCACACGCGCTCTTAACGACCGAGGCGCCGTTTTCGGTCCAATGAGGACTATATATAATTCTCTTTGAAGAACCTTTTTGAAGTAGTTTTTCAAGCTGACTTTTTCGTTCGAGTAAAGGGCTCTCCCGTAAGTCGATGCCATCCAAGTAAAGTAAATCAAAAACGTAATAGACTAACTCTGTAGTTTTAGCCAAAGAAATGGCTTCTTGCAGTCCTTCAAATTGACTATGTCCTTTGTCATCAATCCATGCGACCTCGCCATCCATCACGAAGGAATCTGCATCAAGATTCAGGCAATCCACCGCGATTTCCGGATATTTTTTAGACCAGTCAAGACCACTTCGAGTTTGCATGACTACGTTTTTCCCCACTTTTCGGCAAAGCGTGCGGTAGCCGTCATATTTAATTTCATGGATCCAATTCGGGCCAACCGGAGGTGTATCAACTAATGTCGCAAGCTGTGGCTCTTCGAATGAAAACATTTTCGTTTTCTTTAGCGCCGTTTTTTTGACCGCCGGTTTTTTTTCTTGCATTGGCTCTTCCATCAGTGTGGTTTCCTTAGCCTTTGGCATTTTTTTTGGCTTACGATTTTCTTGGACGTCTTCGACTGTCCGGTCAGAAATGACGCTCTTATTTTCCAGAATAACGTCTCGGTCTAAATCGGCCGCGGCATCATGTCGTTTGATTAGTAGCCAATTATGTTTTTTACCTTTGGCCCTTGACTGGGTGCGAACCAAAACCCACTTCCCCTGAAGTTTCTTTCCTTTTAATTCGAATTCCAGTCGACCTTTTTTGTAATCCGCAAGGGCCGTCTTAGAAGGAACCCATTCCCCCGCATCCCAAACGATAACGTGTCCGCCGCCATACTCATCGGCCGGAATTTCTCCTTCGAAATAGGCGTAATCCATAGGGTGATCTTCGACTTCAACCGCCAGGCGCTTATCCGCAGGATTTAGTGAGGGCCCTTTGGGAACGGCCCAACTTTTCAAAACGCCGTCAAGTTCTAAGCGAAAATCATAATGCAAGTGCGACGCGTGATGTTTCTGAATAACGAAAATCTTTTTGTCTTTTGAGCTGAGCTTCACGCCACGCGGTTCGGAAGTTTTTTTAAAATTTCTTTTTTCGCGATACTCTTGCAAACTCATGCGTGGGCCTCACGCGCCTTGCGCTTCCCGGCCGCGGGCGCTTTGGCGGATTTTTTCGCTCCGCCCCTTAAGCTTTTTTCAAGCAGCGGCATCAAATCAACAACGTTCGTATTTACTTTGGTGTCGACATCATCCAGCTCGGCAGCCACTTCGGTGTCTCCGGCTTTAATTTTCTTTTGAATGTATTTCTTAAGCTCGTCTTGATAGGTGTCTTTATATTGTTCGGGCTTCCACTTCGCCGTCATATCCTCGACCAGCGATTTCGCGGCCTTTAATTCTCGAGGAGAAATTTTAACCTTTTCAAGATCAAAATCGTCAAGAAATTTTGCCTCTCGAACCTCTTGAACTTCGTGCGCAAATCGTAACTGTTCTAAGATAAGATATTCGCCACGCGCCATGATGGCCACAAGATGCTGACGGTTCCGCATAACATATTTAGCGATCGCCACTTTTTTTGTTTCGGTTAAAACTTTTTGTAAAAGAACGTAACCCTTTTCGCCGTTTTTTGCGGGAACTAAGTAATAGGGCTTTTCGAAAAGTAACAAATCCACTTCTTCTAAACTTACGAAGTCTTCGATATCTATGGTCTGCGTTGCTTTGGGATTAGCCTTTAGGAAATCTTCGTCGGTCAAGATAACGAATTGGTCCTTTTCGTATTCATAACCTTTAACGATATTGTTTTTATCGACTTCACGCCCAGTTTTTTTATTATATTGCTTATAGCCGATCAACGAATTATTTTTTTTATCAAGCATGTTAAAACTAAGTCGTTCTTCTTCTTTTGCACTCATCACCGAGACCGGAATGTTTAACAATCCAAAACTAATCGCACCACTCCAAATACCACGCGCCATATGAGCTCCTTCAGATTTATTGTTAAGAAGCAATGCAAGGCGCAGACCTCGGTTCTGGCCCCGTAAGGCAATAAACGTGCGTTAACCTAGGGCTAAAATCCCTTGCCGTGGGAAATTATGACACATTTTGCCCTAAAAGCCTTGGGGCCAGGTTTCTGGAATTTCGTTCTTTAAAAACTTCTGCTTCAGGGGCGTTAAAGCGTGAGTTTGATCAACAAAGACGAACCCGTCATATCGTTGCGATAGCGATGTAGGAACGTAATTTCCGTTACGATCCGAGTTCGGTTGGTAGACCACTCCGATAGCGCGATGTCCGCGTATTTTTTTAAGTTCGCTATTTCGCAGATCATCTTTCAACCATAGAAAAAACGAATTCGAATTCAGCTCAAGCGCGACCTTGTGAAACACGTCTTCGTAAGTATCGGCGCGGCCCGGAGGCACCGGCATCACTTCGACTTGACCGTCCCAGGCACGGGACGCGACGACCTCACCCTTATAAGTTCCGAAACCTAGTAACGCCACTTGCGATTCTCCCCATTCTTCGCGGGCCAATCCACCAATATTGACCTGTCCGTAGTCGACCATATTTGTGGCGCGGTAATCTCCGATGTGAGTGTTATGGGCCCACACGATCGCTTTTGAGTCAGGGCCGTGACGTTTCAAAAGAACATCCAAGGTTTCCATCATGTGGTGATCGCGCACGTTCCACGAATCTTCATTCCCGTGAACAAGTGCGCTGTAATAATGTTCAGCGTTTTTAACGATGCGGGCATTTTGCTGGGCTTCGAATAACGCTGACGCGTCCGCACGACCTAATTTTAATTTGAGCAGATCCTGCAAGGCCTGTACAACCTGCGAAGCGCACCCTTCAGGAAATTGGTATAATGATTTTGCGTAGCTTCTTTCGTCGCGCTCGAACTTTTCTAAGCACGCATAATGTTGTTTCGCCTGTTTGGCCGCCTCGGGGTCAATTTTATGCAAAGTTTTTATGACCTCGTCCATCGATTCAAAAAAAGAGTAAACATCTAATCCGTAAAAACCGGCCTGGGTTTTCGCTGACTTTTTTTCGTTAAATTTTTTCAGCCACTCGGCTAGTTTAATACTGTCAGTGTTTGCCCACATCCAGGTAGGCCAACGTTCAAAATTTTTAAACACGTGATGAACGTCTTGGGTCTTTTCCGGGGATTTGATAAAATCGTTTACTTTAGAGCAGGCCGGCCAATCCCCTTCAACGGCGATAAAATTAAAACCATGTTGTGAAATAAGCTCCTGCGAGATAAGGCGACGCCATTCATAAAATTCTTGTGTCCCGTGACTTGATTCCCCCAGCATGACGATTTTTGCATTTTTTAATTTTTCGGTTAATTTTTTAAAATCAAATCGGGTTCTCAGTGGGACGGCATTTTTTAAGACTACTTGTTCAATTGTCAAAGGCACCTCAGCAATCGGAATAACATTGGATTTATTTTTGTCAGACTGCGCAATTAAGCTCATCACTTCTTCGTCGGTGACCTGCTCGAAGTGGCGAAAAAATTGGCCGACACTTTTATAGTTCGAGGACTCGCTCATGCAAATCACCTCATCAAAGTCTTCTCGTAAATGATCGGCGGTTCCAAGGCAAACTGGAATGGCCAATATCACTTTTTTTGCTTGACGAAATTTTGCGAAACGCGCCGCTAACCTGGCCGTCACTCCGGTCGCTGAACCATCGTCAACGATAAGTACGGTCTTCCCCTTTAACTCAACAAGGGGTCGATCATTGCGATATTTTAATCTTCTTCGAACGACTTCTTTTTTTTCCTGCTCGAATAACTTCGTTAAAGTCTCTTCGGGAATTTTTGTTACGCCTAACGCGTCGGGGTCTAGCCAAGAAAAATTGTCTTCGGTCACGGCGCCAATGCCGTATTCTGAATAAAGCGGATGTCCCACTTTTCTGACTATCAAAACGTCCATGGGAATCTGTAAAGAGGTGGCAATTTCGAAACCGACTGCGACACCGCCACGAGGAAGGGCGATCAAAACTGTGTTTGATTTTTCTAAGTCTGAAAGTTTTATTTTCTCGGCGAGTCTGCTCCCGGCCTGCCGGCGATCTTTAAATAAAGACATCATAGCAATCTCCACACTTTCCGCGTCGTTATCACGAAATTGCAAGAATAACGCCATCAGAAATTTCCATTAGGCCCGACCGGCCCGGCAAGCCAGACTTGAAAAGTAAATAATTTCTGTAATAGGGGCGCGCCTCCCAAATTTCCACGGGCGAGTCAAAAATGGCTAAGCCCTAGAGCGAAAAATGAAGTTTATCCAGTATTATCGAGGGAACTCCATGGGGACGTAAATTGCATGCATTGTAAATACCGTAGATTGATCACCGTTTTAAGAAAGGATTCTTATGCGAGTCTCAAGATTTTCGATTCTTGTTGTTATCTTCACTATTATCAACGTGGCTTTGTGTGCGTACGCGGCGCAAGAGGCGGCAAATAGTTCAAAAAATCAAATCCAAATTCAGAAAAACGAGCTGGACGCTAGAGACCAAGGTAATTCCGAACAAGATGTCGCAACGACGCGAAAAATTCGTCAAGATGTGGTCGCGGAAAAATCTTTTTCTAGTGCCGCAAAAAATGTTAAAATCATCACCCGCTCGGGTCACGTGACTTTAAAAGGTCCAGTCAGAAATGTTAACGAAAAGCAAGCGATCGAAGCCATTGCGCTGAAAGTTGCGGGTCGGGACCACGTTAACAACGAATTAGAAATCGAATAAAGGAGCACACTATGGAAATCACCACTGACGATCACAAAGCGGTATTTGGAATTTACGAAACTCGAAGCGCCGTTGAAAATGGTGTGCAGCGATTGAAGCAACAAGGTTTTTCGAATGCGGAAATCTCGGTCTTGCTTCCTGAGGACGGCGGTTCGGAGAATTTGGCTCATGAAAAATCATCAAAGGGTCCAGAAGGCGTAACGACCGGTGCGGGAACGGGCTTTGTCATTGGCGGAGCACTTGGATGGCTGGTCGGGATCGGCGCCTTGGCCATTCCCGGTGTCGGCCCATTCATCGCGGCCGGGCCGATCATCGCACTAATGGCAGGAGCGGGCACCGGGGCGGCCCTTGGTGGAATCGCGGGAGGTTTAATCGGTATGGGGATTCCCGAGTACGAAGCGAAGCGCTACGAAACTTTCGTCAAAGACGGTGGCATCTTGCTATCGGTCCACACGGCTAATTCGGCACTTATCGAAAAGGCCGAATTAGCGCTTAAAGAAACCGGCGCGCGCGATATCTCGTCAAACTCAGAAGTTATGGATGATCATTACGTGCAATCAACGACAACGGTCGGCGTACAACCGATCGTATTTTAAGTTTGAACCCGCCGAATCTTCTTCCCAAAGACGGTGAAGTTTACTTTTATCCGGAGGTCTTCACGATCGGTGAAAGTGAAAACTATTTCAATGATCTCAGACAAGAAGTTATTTGGAGCCACGAGCCTGTCGTTTTATTCGGTAAAGAAATTTTGCAACCTCGATTGACCGCTTGGTTTGGCGAAGCCGGCAAAGATTTAACTTACTCAGGAACTAAAATGAAACCGCAGCCTTGGTCTCCGACTTTGCTCGAGATTAAACGACGAATCCAAACCTTGGCCCAAGTTCAATTTTCGGGGGCGCTGCTAAATCTTTACCGTAGCGGGAAGGACAGCGTTGGCTGGCATCGCGATAATGAAAAACAGTTAGGCGAAAACCCTGTCATCGCGTCGGTCAGTTTCGGACAAACTCGTCCCTTCCACTTTAAACATGCGGTCGAAAAAGATTTAAAAGTTCAAATCGAATTAACCAGCGGAAGCTTACTGATCATGCAAGGAGAAACTCAAAAAAATTGGTTTCACGCCATAGCAAAAACGGCAAAACCCATTGGGGCCCGAATTAACATAACTTTCAGAAAACTTTAGAAGGCCAATTTCTGACTAAGAACACTAAGCAATCGCAAATATCGCGAATCGCTTTCAAGTAAATTTAAAAAATTAAATCCAATCAATTCTTTTCCGGACGTTTTAAATCCGGACAGCCGCAAATAGAAACCGGTTGTTACCTGCCTGAAGCGGGGGTTCAGTAAAAATGAAATCTTAGAGACAGAGCGAAGTTTCTTCAGCGGAACGTCTTTACGCTCGAGTAACCTTAAAATTCGTTCGAAAGATTTATCATCTAGCCTATCGATCAAAAAATTTGAATGAAGGTAACATAGCATCAAGTATTTGAAAACATACGCGTAACCCAACTCGGTCACCAGTTCCTTCAAATAAACTCGGTCTTCGTACATGTTGATGTAAGAATTCGCTTCGAAAAAAATTCGGTGCGCCGGTTGGTCGGCATCGATGACCGCCATCAGCTCACAAGTATTCGAAAAAGATTCTTCTAACAAAATCTTCGTTACTTTTTGATCAGAAGAAAGTTTATCCGTAAAAATAATATCCGCTTCGGTTTTTGAAATGACGTGGCAAGATTCATGAAATAAGTAATTTCTTTTTAAGTTGTCCGCGACTTCATCCCACGCCGTAGTATTTGGAATTTTCTTCTCCACTGCAACTAAAGCCGTTACGTTATCGAAATAAGGAATTTTCTTTTCTTGAAAAAGCTGATCAAGTTGGCTTAGCGGCAAAGCCGAGTACTCCCGGCTTACGTCAAGAGTGTATTCGAAACCGCAAGCTAATGCCCCGGCCCTGACGGCCCGATAAATGGCGTTGTTCTGCACTAAAAAATAATCACCAAAGTTATGACTCAAACCTTGGCTGTTTTTTGCTTGGGAATTTAGTTCAAGCAGGCGACTTATTTTCATTTGGCGAATAAATCACACTTCTTCTTCACTCGGCAAGCCCCAAGACAAGTAGACACGTTTACAATTCTGGATTCAAATAAAGAAGATGAAACTAATTCAAAGGAAAAACTATTTAAAAATGCCTTGGAAAAATGGCCTCGGGATTTCGGAAGAAATTGCTAAGGATCCAGAACTTTGGCGCCTCAGTTGCGCCGTCATTCAAGGCCCCACCGCCTTTTCGAGTTATCCTGGCAAACGTAGATTTCTAAGCGTGTGGAAGGGCGAATCCATCAAGCTTAATGATTTCGAACTTAAGAATGGTGAAGTTCACGCCTTTGACGGAGACGAGCCCATTTTTTGTTCCCCCGGAAAGGGCCATGTCATTGACATTGGTTTAATCTTTGATCCAAAAAGAGTCGAAGCAAATATGAAATCGGAGCTCTTCAAAGCAGAAGACGTGCTGCCAGTAGATGATTGACTTTATTGTTTTGCGCGGAAGGAAGCTTTCGCCACGGAAATTTTAACTTGATCGAAGGTGATACTTTGAAAGTAGAGCTCGGTGCTCAGACCGAAGTGAAATTCACCTCGGCCGTAAAGCTGATCGTTACAACCATAAGAAAAAGATCGTGATAGACTATTTCACTAAGGTGGCAAAGCCCAACATCAGTTCGCTTACAGACGTTGCGGGCCAAACTGTTGAACGATAGATATGGCATCCTGAGTTACGGAAAACCGGCACTTTAACATCATCAACAATGGCTTGTATTTCAACGGATCCGGCGTCAACGCACTGGGGTTGTCCTTCACGCTCATCGACCAGGATGTTGTCTTCGGTAATCGCACCGAGTTGTTCTTTCAAATTATTCAGGGCCTCTTCCGACAAAGACCCGACATCCATTTTTACATCGGGCTTGGCCGCAGATCCTAGAAATTTACGAACACTTTTAACCTGACCATTGTTATCAATGGTTAAAGTTAAGGTTCCAGGAGTTGGAGAAAAACCAAAACTAGCTTGGTATTGAAGTAGCGGATAAACTTGCTGCGCCTTCGTTTTTGTCAAAGTCAAAACCATCTTTGTAATTTCGGTGATCGTTTTGCCATTCTGACGATCAACGTATGAAGTTTCTAAGCTCGCTTCTGGAGAAACCGCGATCAGGGTTTTACAAGTAATGTCGGCCACATCCTTTAAGGTCAATTTTTCTAACATTCCATCGGCCGGGCGTTTATCTTGAAGCGCGGTCACGGTGTGAATGTTACATGAATCATTATTCACCGATTTGATGGGTAACTCGGCCTTATACAACCGTTGGACATGAGAACACATTGTTTGCGGCGCGCAGTAAGGCGCGATGCGTACATTGACCGACATCATCGATTTGGCGTAATCCACTTTAATAGTTCCAGATACTTGACCTTGGCCTGCGGGCACAGAACTAACCGAAAATTCGCGCACGTCGTTTTTAATCTTAGAATGCTGAGCAAAAGAAACCGCACTCATCGTTAGAATGACCGCGAATAAAACTTGTTTCATGAGTATCTCCCTAGGGTAATTAATTTTTGATTGACGGATCCGAGCATTACAATAGTTATACCAAATCGAAAAATGTGTCTACTCGAATGCGTTTGTTCTGGAATTACCGTTACGGTGATTGTAAAAAACCGCATGGTTCCAAAGGCATCTCTAGTGCTAAGACGATACCAGGGTTTGGGACCAGCGTATTCTTAGCGGGCTTACTCCTGCTTGTAGAAGCTACAGGTTTTTACTCCGCATTTTTTTAGACCTACCCCTTGCGCTCACTCTAGGTTATGCACTACCCATGAAGCTGCAAAATTCAACTCTACGTTTTAATCGTTTTCAAGACATGGCTCTTTCGAGCACGCTTTTAACCGCCCTCGAAAAAATGGAAATTAAGAAGCCGACCGACGTACAGGCCCAGGCCATCCCGGCGGGCATGGAAGGATCAGATTTGATCGCCGTCGCGCAAACCGGCAGTGGGAAAACTTTAGCTTTCGCACTTCCCGTTTTGACTGCACTTAACAAAAATCCCGAGGCGCGGGCCCTGATCTTAGCCCCCAGTCGTGAAATGGCTCAGCAGATTTTTAAAGTATTCGCGGCCCTTACCGAAGAGAACCCCATGACGTCCGCCCTAGTCATTGGCGGAATTCCCAGCGCGAAACAGGCCGGCGCCCTGAAAAAAAATCCGCGCCTTATCATCGGAACCCCGGGGCGTCTGAACGATCACTTGGTGGGTAATAAATTATTACTTCAGAACGTTGAACATATCGTCATTGATGAAGCTGATCGTATGTTAGATATGGGCTTTGCTCCCCAACTTAAAAATATCCAGAATACTTTACGAACCAAGCGCCAAACCCTTATGTTTTCAGCAAGCTTCAACTCTAACATTGAATCTATCGCTCAATTATTTATGAACAACACCGCATTGATGATTCGCTCTGCGCAGGCTGAAGAGCCCGTCGCAAGTCTTAAGCAACGGGTGATTTTCATCGATAAATTTAAAAAGAACGACCGCTTACTCGACGAATTAAACGCGGCTAAAGGTGGCGTTATCGTATTTTGCGGTAATCAGGGTAGTTGCGAACGCATGGGACAGTATTTGAAAGAGTATGGTTATTCAACTGACTTAATCCACGGGGGATTATCGCAGGGTCACCGAAACCGCGTCGTTCGAAACTTTCGCGAAGGCACAATCCGAATTATCGTTGCCACCGATCTACTTGCCCGCGGTATAGACGTTCCACACGTTGATCACGTTATTAATTTCGACCTTCCGTTTCAAGCTGAAGACTTTCTTCACCGTATTGGCCGTACCGCGCGAGCTGGACGAGTCGGAAATGCCCTTACGTTCGTCACTTCGGCCGATGCCAAAATGTATCAAAAAATAAAGCCTTACTTACAAGGCGCCAGCGAAATGAAGTTAGATCCTGATTTTGCGTTCTTAGAAAGAACTTCCGCGAATAATTCGGATCGATATAAAAATAAAAAATTAGATCAGAAGAAAACGTTCGACGCTTCTAGAAAAGCCGAAGGAAAGCCCGACACGAAAACGTTAGGCCGTTTCGACAAACCAAAACAAGCACCGGCGGGCGAAAAACCCGAAAAAAAACGTAATGATAAATATAAAGAATTAGCGGCTAAGTCGAGCGGCTTAGGTAAGCCAAGCGTTTGGAAGAAGAATAACCTTCCCCCCCGTAAAAAAATGTAGAGTTAGTGTAAAAGTTGAGTTGCCATCACGTTAGTTGATTCAGTGATTTCAATTGCGGTAGCATCACGGACTTCAACGGCCTCAATTTCAAATACTAAATCTTGTCCGGCAAGCGGGTGATTTCCATCAAGCGTCACCATATCTTGGTGTACTTGCACGACAACGTAAATACGAATCGCACCGCTTTTTCCCGCTATGGAAACGGATTCGCCCGGTCGTACTTCGCGGCCAATCTTCTTTTTCGGAAATAAGATAACTTTAGACGGCTCGTAAAAACCGTAGGCCTCTTGCGCTGATAAATTGATATTTCTTTTTTCGCCCTTAGTCAGATTCTGAAGTCCTAGCGCTAGGCCTGCAAGCATCGGAGTGGCTCCATCAATCGAAGT
>CAXSEH010000004.1:0-39947 GCA_964236345.1 uncultured Bdellovibrionales bacterium | reverse complement strand
AGGGTGAAACAATTTAATTTTTTGGATCAAAATGATACAACTAATCTATGCCGAAGATTTCTATCCCGCAAAAGCAATTAACTTTAGAAGCTCGCGAAGGCGAAAACCTGATGAGTTTTCTAATTGCGCAACAATTGCCCGTGGCCTCATCGTGCCTAGGAGACGGGGTTTGCAGCATGTGCCGAGTAAAAATTAAAGGCACGATCCCGCCGCCCGTCGACTTCGAAAAGCGGGCGCTCGTTCGTAACAAATGCGCGGAAGATGAGCGCCTTTCTTGTCAGATCACAATTGCGTCTGACCTGGAAGTAACGACCCGCTATTGGTAAAGTCTTCCGCGACAAAAATGCCGCACTTAGTTTACAAAATTGTTTACATCCCTCAGAAATCTTCTGATGTGCCTGGCACCTTTTTGCAGAAAAAAGGCCTGGCACCTTTCACGAGCTTGATGTAGTTGATCTCAATGCCTTTGCGAACAAAGAGTTCTTCAAACCCGGTTGCGAAATTATTTTTTAAGTAATCTCCACCGTCTTCGTAAAGATTTTGCGTCTGAAATTCAATCTGATAGTGACTTTGTTTTATCTCTTCCAGCGCCCATAAAAAGTATTCGCGAGAATCTGTCTTTAATTCTAAGAAACTTCCGGGCCGTTGCATGTTATAAATTGTATTTAACATGTGAGTGTTAACGACCCGATTTTTTGGTTTGCGCGGACTTGTCCACGGATCTGGAAAATGAATGAACATATTATCAATTTCGCCATCATTAAATAGTAGATCCAAATCGAAAGCGTGAAATCGGCAGATAGCGGCATTTCTTGACCCATCAAGCTGGGCGCGACGAATGGATTGAATTAAGGGTTTGTACTTAAGCTCAAGACCTAAAATTAAACGGTCGCGGTATTTTTGCGAGTGGTTCGTAAAGTGAGTTCCCGTGCCGGTGCCGATCTCGACATCCATCGGGACCTCGTTACCGCATTTGAAAACTTTTTCCCGCCACTTGCCTTTGAATTGGGGCGCTCGCTCTTCATTGAAGGCATAGTCTTTAAATTCGTTATCTAGCGCTAGAGCGTACGCATTCGGTTTTACCAAATGTCTGGTAATATTGATTCGCGAAATGCGTGTCGTTTGATTATCGTCCGCCATAATTAAACCGTGTACTGAGGTCCTTTGATCATGTGTTCTTTAGTAAATTCCCGACGTTCCGTGTAAGACGCCCGTCTGATTTGACAATTTTCAACGGTGCAAGTGGAACAGTAAAGTCTTTGACACGGATCCATGTGAAAAGCAAATTCTCCATCGAATTCGTAGTCTCTTACAACGTTCTGTTCAAAACCGTGGGCCATAACGTGAGCCTGTTCGACATCCCAAAATAGCGGGACGACCATGTGGGCATCGATGTGATGAAAATTTCCGGAACGGATCATCCGTAAGTGATGAATGTCGATGACCCCGGGTAGACGGTATTTTGATATAACTTCCGATAATTTTTCTAATGAAAGATCGTCCGTTTCATCAAGCAAAGCGCCCGAGTTCGAACGCATGACTTGGTAGGCCTCGTAGCCCAACCAAAAGCCCAAAAATAATCCAAAAACAGAATCGATCCATTGCAGGTGAGTACGTTGCACCAAAAATAATCCAAAGAAAATTCCTAAAGTCGTGATGACGTCAGCCAATACATGTTTACCGCTTGCACGTAGCGCTTCAGATTTTTCTTTTTTACCAATCCACAGTAGATACAGGCCCACCGCTAAGTTTAACGCCGTGGCAAGGGCTAGATATTTAAAGCCTTCATAAATATTTTGAATATCGATGGGAACGAAAAAAGATTTGATGGACTGAAATAAAATGGCTAGCGCCGCAAAGAATATCAAGCCGCCTTCAAACGCGGCCGAGAAATATTCCATTTTCCCGTGACCATACGGATGGTTTTCATCTGCCGGTTCGGCCGCCATTTTGACCGCGTACAGCGCCATCATCGCGGTCACAACGTTGACGACCGTTTCGAGCGCATCGGATAACACTGCAACCGAGTGGGTCTGGTAATAAGCTTTGGTTTTTAAAAAAAGAACGACACCACTGACAAGCAGAGAAATCCAGGCGGCTTGAAATTTCTTTTTTTCCAGAGTTGATGGCATACAGACTTTATATCTGCATTCCGCTTAGAAAACAATAATACAAGTGAAAGTTAAGCCGAGCGACGAGGTTTTTGGAAAATATTGATGACCGCAGACTTTTCAAGTTCACGGGTCACCGTTGGCTCCGAGTCGCCAAAGCCAACAACCCGGTTTCTTCCCATGTTTTTAGCTTGGTAAAGAGCCGAATCGGCTCTGCGAACGAGTTCTTTTGCGGTGAGTACGTCAGAGCCCGAAGCGGACGCATGCCCTACCGATAAGGTTAACTTCATCGAATCTTTGCCCTGAGAAAATGTCATCTCTTCAACGCGCTTTCGCAATCTTTCGCAAAAATGTTGAACACCCGCCAAAGGAATTTCGGAAAGAATAATTAAAAACTCGTCGCCTCCGTAGCGAGCGGGGATATCTACATTTCGAGTCGAAGCCTTAATAATTTTTCCGACTTCGCCCAAGACATAACTTCCGAAAAGATGATCGTGACCATCATTGACCGTTTTGAAACGATCCATATCCACCATCACCACCGAGACGGGACGGTTAAATCGTTTTCCACGTTCGATCTCAAATTCGAGTTTTTGAAAAATGGAACGCATATTAAAAAGACCTGTTAGATCATCAATTTCGACAAGCTCAAGCAACTTATGGTTTGCTTCGACTAATTCTTCTTTCGCGTCACGGAATCTTAGCTGGGCCCGCACTCGCGAAAGAAATTCTAAGGGAACGAAGGGCGAAACGATATAATCGCTGGCACCCATGTCCAAGCATTGGGAAATTTGCTCAGCTGAAGAATTATTAGAAACCACGATCAATGAAGTCACATCTAGATAATCCGTCATCGAATTTAGAAATTTTATTCCGTCTTCTTGTGAAAAATCAGGGTCGACGATGATCAGCTGCGGCTTCCAAAATTTTAAGAATTCGCTGGCCTCTTTTAATGAAGTCAAACCACGCACGTCATAGCCTTCCCACCGCAAGGGTTCCAGCATAAGTTCTAATGTATCCGGGTCTTCATCTAAAACCAGGATGGGTCTGTTTCGGGGGTCTTTCTTCATTCCTTCTCTTATCGGCAACTCGACCAGGAATTTAAGCTCGATAGTCGAATTTGTATAAATCTGAGTGTATTTTAAACGCCCCAAATCAAGACAGGACCTATCTCGAGTCGAGAAGATAAGCAAATTTATTTGCTTCACTTAATTTGATTTCGTTGCAGTCTGCATCTAAGATCTTTTCTTATGAAACATATTGAAATTCAGTCGAAGTGGCAAAAAGTTTGGACCGAAAAGCAGGCATACAAAGCCGAAGATAAATCGACCAAACCTAAATATTACGCCTTGGATATGTTCCCCTACCCTTCGGGATCAGGACTTCATATGGGACATATCGCGTCTTACACTCCCGGCGATATTATTTCTAGATACAAACGCGCCAAAGGTTTTAACGTTTTACATCCAATGGGCTACGACGCCTTTGGACTGCCGGCAGAACAGTACGCAATTCAAACCGGCGTGCATCCCGCAATTACGACCGAGAAATCGATCAACGATTTTCGGGCCACGATGCAAAAGTATGGCTTCAGTTACGATTGGTCGCGCGAGATCTCGACGGCGGAACCCAAATATTACAAGTGGACCCAAGCCATTTTTTTAAAACTGTTTGAAAAGGGCCTAGCGTACCAAAAAGAAGTTCCGGTTAATTGGTGTCCAGCTTTGAAAACCGTTCTGGCCAACGACGAAATCGTTGATGGAAAATCTGAACGCGGAGGTCACCCGGTGATCCGCGTACCGATGAAACAGTGGATGCTAAAAATTACCGACTACGCTGAAAGACTTTTAACCGGACTCGATAAAATCGATTGGCCGGAACGAACGAAGGAAGGCCAGCGCAACTGGATCGGAAAATCCGAAGGTGCAAGTGTGCAATTTGCCGTGAAGGGCGTTTCTGAAAAGTTAGAAGTATTTACCACTCGCCCTGACACGATCTATGGCGTAAGTTTCATGGTCATCGCTCCCGAGCATCCCCTTGTACTTAAAATCACGACGCAAGGTCAGGCCACAAAAATTGCGGACTACGTCGAAAACACTTCGAAAAAGTCCGAGGTTGATCGTAAAGCAACGACTGAAAAAACCGGGGTCTTTACGGGCGGCTACGCTATAAATCCGCTGAATCAAAATGAAATTCCAATTTGGATTGCGGATTACGTGATGATGGACTACGGCACCGGCGCCATCATGGCGGTCCCCGGACACGACGAACGAGACTTCGAATTTGCGCAGAAATTTAAACTTCCCGTTTTACGCGTTTTAGAATCCGAAACGGATCTGCCATTTACCGGGGAAGGAAAATTAGTTAACTCTGACTTCCTAAACGGACTTTCAAAAACCGAAGCGATTCAAAAAATGATTGCGAATCTAGAAAAAGATAAAATCGGTAAGCGCCAAATCAATTATAAATTACGTGACTGGCTTTTTTCTCGCCAAAGATATTGGGGCGAACCGTTTCCGATTATTCAAACGCCGGATGGAACTTTGAAAGCGGTTCCCCTGAATGAATTGCCGGTTGTCTTACCAGAAGTGGCCAACTACGAACCTTCTGAAACAGGTGAAGCGCCACTCGCAAAAAATGCGGCCTGGGTTAATTATGATTCACAGGGTTTAAAAGGGAAACGCATTACCGACACGATGCCGGGGGCCGCGGGTTCATCATGGTATTTCTTTCGCTACGCAGACCCGCATAATGCAGATGAAGCGTACTCACAAGCCTCGGCAAAATACTGGATGCCGGTTGACCTGTATGTCGGAGGGCCCGAACACACCGTGGGCCATTTACTGTACTCACGTTTTTGGACCAAGGTTCTTTTTGACGCCGGTTTATCGCCCGTCGATGAACCTTTCCAAAAATTAGCTCATCAAGGAATGATCCTAGGCCCAGACGGCGAAAAGATGTCGAAGTCTCGCGGAAATGTCATTCCGGCAGATCAAGTCGCTGCAGAGTACGGAGTCGATACTTTGCGTTGCTTCGTTTGTTTTCTAGGTCCGATGGACAAAGATAAGCCTTGGTCGTCTTCCGGAATCGACGGCGTTAAAAGATTTTTAGACCGCTTAACCCGCTTAGTGATGAATGAAGAAACCGAAGCGTGCGTTGCGAATGATGCACCCCTGGTCGCCGAAGTTGAAAAATCTTTACACAAAACAATTAAAAAAGTTTCTGAAGATATTGAAAACTTAAGTTTCAATACTTGCATCAGCCAAATGATGATCTTCGTGAATGATCTCTACAAAAATGATTGTCGCTCTAAAAAAGCTTTGCTTCCGCTTGTTCAATTGCTGCAGCCCTTCGCTCCGCACTTGGCCGAAGAACTATGGAGCAAACTCGAAGGAGCCGACCTTGTGGTTAATGCCCCGTGGCCTACGTTCCGGCCCGAACTGTGCGTTGATGACGTCATCACGTTAGGTGTGCAAGTAAACGGCAAAATGCGCGGCACGATCGAACTGGCGCCTACCGCCACTGAGGCCGAAGCCGTGGCCGCGGCAATGAAAATTGCGACCGTCGAATCCGCACTCGCCGGCCAGACGCCGAAGAAAGTTATATACAAAGCGGCCAAGATTCTGAACTTAATCGTTTAGCAAAAGGTGAACTGATTTCTTGCAACGACCGCCAAAAAACTGTAAACCTTTTTTCATAAACGTTTCACAGTTTTTTGGGGGCTCACATGGAAACTTCGACACCTACTTCACCGACTACGGCCGCCGACCAAAAAAGCACGACGCACGCCTTTGCGCAGACCAAATCAAACGAGTGGAGCATCGAAAAAAGCTCGAAAGTTTACGGCATTAATAATTGGGGAAACGGTTACTTTAAAATTAACTCGAACGGTAACGTGTGCATTACTCCTAAAGGGGACAAGGGACCCAACGTAGACCTCTACGAACTGACGCAGGAATTACAAGATCGCGGTATTCGCATTCCCATCATGATCCGCTTTCCCGACATCATCCGCGAGCGCGTTGAACTTTTGCACGGATGTTTCCAAAAAGCTTTTGCCGACCACAATTACAAAGGCCAATACTGCGGTGTCTACCCGATCAAAGTAAATCAGCAGCGCCACCTAGTTCAAGAATTAGTGAAGTACGGAAAAGACGTGAAACTGGGATTAGAAGCCGGTTCTAAACCTGAATTACTGGTGGTTCTTTCGCTGATGAATACTCCTAATGCGGTTATTATTTGTAACGGTTTTAAAGATGCGGAATACATCGAAACGGCGCTACTGGCGCAAAAGATCGGGCGCGAAATTATCATCGTCGTCGATCGTAAGGACGAGTTAAAAATTATCACCGAGACCGCAAAAAAGTTAAATATGCGACCAAAGATTGGCTTTCGCGCGAAGTTAAATACGCAAGGGGCCGGCAAATGGGTCGATTCGGCGGGCGCCCGCTCAAAATTTGGCTTAACCGCGATCGAAATCGTCGAGGGTGTTGAGTTTTTAAAAAAACTAAACATGCTTGATTGTCTTGAGCTGCTTCATTACCACATCGGTTCGCAAGTTCCCGCGATCCAAAGTATTAAATCGTCACTGAAAGAAGCCGCGCGCTTTTACACCGAACTACATACCTTAGGCGCGAAACTAAAATACATCGACGTGGGCGGTGGTCTTGGCGTTGATTACGACGGCACGGGGTCATCTGACTCTTCCGTCAACTATTCCGAACAAGAATACGCGAACGACGTCGTTTCGACCTTACAAATATTATGTGACGAAAAAAATGTTCCGCATCCAAATATCGTGACCGAATGTGGACGCGCTTTGGTTGCGCATCACTCGGTTCTAGTCTTCAACGTGATGGGCGTAAACAATCTTTTCCGTCAAGAGCCACCGATTCCCGCAACGAAAAAAGATCCGTCGATCATGCAAGAGATGCAGTACATTTACGAAAAATTAAATAAAGAAAATCTGAATGAATGTTTTAACGATTTGATGCAGTCAAAAGATGAAACGTTGAATTTATTTACTTACGGGGTTTTGAATTTAACCCAACGTGCCTGGTGCGAAAGTATGTTTTTCGCCATCGCCACAAAAATGCTAACGCTGGCCCAGATCACACCTGATTCTGACGACATCGTGTCGCAGTTACGCCAAACTTTATGCGATACTTACTTTTGTAACTTTTCGGTATTCCAATCGGTTCCCGATTCTTGGGCCGTGGGTCAATTATTTCCCGTGATGCCCATTCATAATCTAAAAAATGAACCTTACCACGAAGCAACGCTTGCGGATTTAACTTGTGATTCAGATGGTAAGATCGAAAAATTTATCGATACCGAATCTGGCGAGGTTAAAAAGACTTTACGGGTTCATCCGTTCGCTGAAGGCGATCCGCCGTATTACCTAGGCGTGTTTTTAACCGGTGCCTACCAAGAAATCTTGGGCGACTTGCACAACCTGTTTGGCGATACCGATGCCGTTCACATTTCGATTCACGAATCAGGTTATACCGTTGATCACTACGTCCCAGGAGATACGGTCACCGAAGTTCTTTCGTACGTTCAGTACGGGCGCGCTGAGATGGTCGATAATGTTCGCCATTACACAGAAGAAAGCATTAATGCTGGCAAAATTACGAAGCAGGAAGCCAAAGCCTTAATTAAACATTATGAAGAAGGTTTATCCGGTTATACTTACCTTGAAGAGATGGAATAAGACCTTCTTAGAAGGTCTTCGCTTTTTTTAGCAAGATGCCCATAGAGACTTCAAGTTTGAATAAATTCATGGTGCCATTATTAAATAATTCGCGTTCGTAACTGCCGTAGGAATTTTCCAAGTTCGACACCAATTTTAGAAGAGTCTGCGCGTCGACCGCGCTGATTGATCTAGAATTCATAAGCGAAGTCGCAAATGAACTTAATCTTTCAGAATTCTGCGTAATATTATTTTTATAATTTTGCATGACGGCCTCTTGAGAGATCGCCTGTTTGATTGAACTTGTAATGCGGTGTTTGAACTTTTCTTCTTCAGTATCGACTAGCTTTTGGGCCGCGCGTACGGTGTTACCCGATGCTTCGATTGCATCGCGACTGCCCATTTGAAGCGGTAACGAAATATTGACTCCGACGCTGTTATTCCATCCGCCCGAGCCTTGAATCGCCGAATTGCGGTAGCTGAAATGGTCATAGCCAGTCCCTACCGTGACGCTAACTTTAGGACGCGTCAAAGAAGCTTTATTTGCCTGGTTGAGTTCTTCCTGTAAGCGCAAATTCAATTTCTTCGCTAAGAAGTTTTGATTATTTTCTTTTGCCGTTTGTAAGGCCAAAGGAATATCTTGAATGTACGGTGCTAAAATTATTTTTAAGTTAAAATAGGTCTCTTCTAAATTATCAAACTTTTCTGGCAAATTGACTTTTCTAAATTCGAGATTTGATTTCTGTTCAAGGGCCTCGTTTTGAAACTTTGCCAAGGTAGCATCGAAGGCCCGTACCTGACTGCCGATCATTTCGCGATCGCTATCCGCCATTTTTAGATTCAACAGTTGATTCAGAAGGTCCCTTTGCGTTCCGTAAAAGTTGAAGTAGTCGGTATCAAGACCCAGTTCTAAAAACGTCATCGCAACGTCCGTTGCTAGCTCGCCCGTTGTGTTAGGAATGTAGGAATCATCGGACTGCAGCTGGGCTTCTAATGTTCGGGCCTCTAATTCGGCAGCATTGATTCGGTGTTTGGCGGCTCCGCCATCGTAGATATTTTTTGAAAACGAAATTCCGGCCGAAGAACTTTGTCCTGAAGCATCGGACAAAGCGCCCAGGTACTGTGAACGGTTGACTCCCATATTGACGTGACCTGTGGGGAACATTTCATTCTTCTTCTGCGCGCTGGCCCGAAGTTGGGCGGCACGAACTTGCAGCTGATTGGCTTCTTGATTGGGAAACGATTTGATCGCGTCGCTGATAGCGTTGTGAAGGCCGTAACCGGGAACTTGGGCCTGGGATAAGCTCGTCGTCAATAAAATGATGCTCAGCAAGCTCGATTGGTTTTTCATGGTACGTCCTTAGCAATTGGCTTTTGCTATAAACAAGCCAGGTTGCTAAGAAGCCTCCGAATCCTTAGTCAAAGTCGGTGTCAACCTTGTCTACAGTCGCCGTAAAATGGCCGTAAGAGTCACCCAGCGTAGGATCAAACGACCTTAAAATGTTGAAAGATCTGTTCCCAGTATATTCTCTCTTGAGATGAAAAGCCCTCTGGGTATTCTTTTTTTCGAAAGTAACCAAGCCAAATTTCAAATCGCTCGATGTCTTCCGGGGTTCCAACCTGTAACAAGTGATCGACGGGGTAATTCAATATGGTAAAGTTTTGCTTCAAATTTAAAAGCGCCTGAAGCGCAAGCGAGACGTAGTATTCTTTTCCGTGCCTTAGTTTTTGTTCAAGCTGAGCGGCTAAGGCCTTTTCTAAAAGGTCCTTGTTTTTAAAATAATAAATTCCGGCCGAAGTTATTTCCGTTTCAAGTTTTTGGGTAAATAACTGTTTCTCTTGAAATTGAGTCACTTGTTTAGCCTGGGAATCAACCTTCACGTGACAGTACGAGTTCGGACCCAGATAGGTCGGATGGAATCCCTGGTAATTCACTGAAGCCATGTCATAGTTTTTGACGGCGGCGGCAAAATCGTCGGGGCGCCACACAACCGCAACGTCACAATAGGTAACGATGATTCCCTGTGCGGGTCGCAGAAATGGAAGGGCCCGCAACACGGTATCGATTGGCCCGCGATCTGAATAATTAGAATAGATAATTTTTGCATCGGGCCTTTGATTTTTGATCAGGCCTTCCAAATTTGATGCCCGGTCGTGTTCGCCCATCACCAATATCAACGACCACTCTTTAGGAAACGTTTCGATTAAGTAACTGATGGCGGATCGCCCGCCGACGGGAATCGCCGCCTTCGGTTGCTTGTACCCACGCTCTACAAATCTTTGCCCGCGTCCCGCCAGCGTCACGATCACTTGCATGAGGCCAATACCTAACCCACGGCCGACTTCGAATCGAAGGCATCACGCACGGCCAATCCAATATTGATCAGCAGAGTTAAAGTCAAAACCAACGCTAGAGAAGGATACCAGACCAGCCACTCGGCCGTCGTAAAGTATTTTTGCGCTTGCTGAAGGAGTTCACCCCAACTTGGCGTCGGCGCCCGAAGTCCAAGCCCCAAATAATCTAAAAAAGAAAGGTACGAAATATTAAACGCGATATCAAACGGAGAAAATGTAACGATTGGGGTAATCCCATTCGGCAATATATGCTTAAAAACGATTCGCATATCCGACGAACCTAACGCGCGGGCCGCTTCAACAAATTCGCGCTGCCGCAGTTGTAAAAACTGCGCTCGCATGTAAGTCGCAATCTTCGTCCAATCAAACACCGCTAAGAAAATAATTAAAACGAAAAGATTAGGCGTAAAAATAGAAATGATGGTTATCAAAATCAAGGTCACCGGCATCGTTTGGATGATTTCCACGGTCCGCATGCCGATCAAATCAACTTTGCCACCGAAGTAACCCATCAAGGAGCCTAGGATGATTCCGACTAGGTAACTTAAAAACCACGCGCCGATAGAAAAAATTAACGTGTATCGAAGACCGTATAGTAAGCGCGTAAACACGTCGCGACCTCGGTCATCGGTTCCCATGATGTTGTACTTTGTAGGTTGTGATGGGTATTCGGCGACGGTCTGATTGCTCTCGAATGGGTCCCATTGCACGAGCGGCCAAGCGGCCCAATCTCCCTTGGCGGGATCAAGATCAAGCGCTCGATAATCCATGATGTAAATATCGTCTCGGGAAAAAACCGTTGGATGATAATCCACAATTAATGGAAAATATAACTTTCCTTGGTATTTCATTACGTGAGGTTTATTGTTGGCCCAAAATTCCGCCGTGAAACTTAAAAGAAAAAGTAATCCTAATAACCAAACGGAAAGTACCGCAATCCGATTTCGTTTGAATCTACGATAGCGTTTCATCGTAAGGTCGTTTTTTATAAATCTTTCGATCATTTAAAATCAATCCTCGGATCAACCATAACGTAAATAAAATCGCTCATAATATTTCCAGCTAACAAAAGCATGGCAGATAGAAATGTTAAGCCCATGATGACATTATAATCTCGAGACAAAATCGATTGATAACCCAGTAGCCCAATACCATCCAAATTAAAGATAGTTTCAACGATTAAAGATCCGGCAAGAAATACACGTAGGAATCCACCAAGACCCGTCGCTACAGGAATCAGGGCGTTTCGCAAAGCATGTTTAAAATAAACTTTGCGGTTATCCAAGCCTTTAGCGCGAGCTGTTCGAACAAAATCCGATCGAATCACATCTAACATCGAATTTCTAACCAGCATAGTCAGTTCGGTGAAGCCACCCATCACGTAGCAAATAAGCGGTAACACGAAGTGAAAAAATCGATCGCTTATTTTTCCCATAATAGAGAAAGAACTGTAATCATCCGATCTTAAACCACCAATCGGAAACCAATCAAAATAAGATCCGCCCGCGAACCAAACGATTAAAAATATCCCTAAAACCAAGGGAGGGATAGAAACCATAATATAAAGTGCGATTCCAGAAATTTGGTCAAATGGCCCACCCGCATTGATTGCCTTTTTAACGCCTAACGGGATGCAAATAATATAAGTCAGAAATAAAGAGGCAATCCCGAACTGTAACGACACCGGAAATTTAGAAGTAATGACATCAATCGCAGGTTCTTGATAAGAAAAGCTTTCGCCAAAATCCAAATGAACTAGATTCTTAATCCAAATAAAATAGCGCTCATGCAAAGGTTTATCGAAGCCGTATTGCTTCGCTAAGCCATCTAATACTTCCTGCGAAATACCGGTGCTTTTTCCAGCGTCTCTTAATTTCTGCATTTTCTGTTCAATGGGTCCACCGGGAGCCGTATTTATGATAATGAAAGTCACAAGTGTGATCCCAATAAAAGTTGGGATTGCGACTAGAATCCGTCTTAACAAATAGGCTAGCATTTAATTAATTTACCCAATTTATTTTTCAGCCGTCCACCAAGCTTGATAACCCGTATCGTATTCGAAAGTTTTCCCCGCCGTTTTCATTTTTGCAGACCGCGCATAAAGTTCGTATTTTGGATTAAACAAGAACACATAAGGGACGTCTTCAGCAATGATCGTAAATGCTTTCTTAAATAAAACCGTGCGCTTCTGAGCGTCAAGCTCAGCGCGACCTTCATCGATCAATTTATCGACCTCAGGATTATTATAACTGATGAAATTAGATCCGCCCTTACCGATAGATTTGGAATGCCAGATTTGTTTAGGATCTGATTCGACGTCACCGCCACCCCAACCCATTGAGATCATGTCGAAACTGTGATCATCGATGGCCTTAGTAAATGAATTCCATTCTTGATATTTAAGTTCAACTTCAATACCGGCCCTTTTCAAATCCTGCTTAATGGTGGTCCACCATTTTTCAGCATCTTTATTGGCGTAAATCCAAGTAAACCGAAGCTCTTCTTTTTTGCCGTTGATCGATTTTTCTAAGACGCCATTTTTATCTTCGTCTTTCCAACCAGCTTTAGATAAAATTTCTTGCGCTTTTTTTGGATCATACAAGATCGGCTTCACGTCTGGGGCTTGATTTGATTTCACGTAAACCGGACCCGTCGCCAATAATTGCATATTATCAAAAAACTTTTTGTTCATTTCTTCGCGATTAACTAAGTGAGCAAAGGCTAAGCGAACGTTTTTGTCTTTAAATATTTCTTTTTGTAAGTTGAATCCGATGAATTGCAATCGCTTCGGCTGCTTATTTTCGACTTTCTCGGCGAAAACCTTGGTGCCAAATGGACCGCCCTTCGCTTTAAGAAAGCCATCAGGTGTTCTGAATAAATGATAGTCTAAGTCGCCTTTTTTTAATTTTTCAATCGTGATCGTATCTTCTTTCGTGAATCGAAACGTAATTTGATCAAAATTATAAAAGCCTTTCCATTCAGGAACGCTGTCGCCGTACCACTTATCAAACTTTTTCAAAACGATTCTTTGCGCCTTATCATAAGTCTCAAGCTTGTAAGGTCCCGATCCAATCATTTCCTTTTGTAATTTGACTGATTTAGCAACATCTCCGTAAACACTTTTTGGCAGTATCAAAAGAATTCCGCACAAACTTCCCATGTTTTTAAAATATTTTTCTTTTGAAGTGAACTTAATCTTATACTTATCTAGCACTTCGACTTTTGTGAAATTTTCGAAGTAAGGTAAAACGTTCAAAGCTTGATGTTTTGGTTCCCGAATCGCATCTAAAGAAAACTTAACGTCTTCGGCCGTTACGTTGTCGCCATTATGAAAAAAAGCATCTTTTCTAAGAAAAAAAGTGAACTCAAGACCATCTTTAGAAATTTCCCATTTTTCTGCAATACGAGGCTTGTATTCATAGGTGTTTACGTCATTTGTGCAGAGGGTGTCGAAGACGTAAGAATGAATGTACTGTGAATATAGATCTCCAGCCATTATCGGATGAAGACTTTCCGGCTCAGAATCCAAATTGTAATTCATGTTTCCGCCGTGGGGCGCACTTCGATTAGGTTCAACGAAAGCCTGGGAAATTGCGGCAACCGATAAAATGGCTACGACGACCGACGCTCGTAATGTTCTAAAAATCATACGACAACCTCCACATTGGATGCGTTTATTTGACTATCAAAAACTTTGACTGAACTTGGCTTTATATTCAATTTGAAACTGAATTATAATCCATTGCGCAAAGAGCAAAGTAGGGGAATTTACTAAGTTTTTTCTGTTTAGGCGCTCAGGGTTTTTACGCTAATTTTTAGGACCGGACTTTGGTCTGTAACACGCCTGCGAGTTAGAACTTTTAAATGTAAGAATCTACGGTTATAAGAATCCTTTAGCGAAAGAAGGCACCTGTGAGCACCGCGAAATTTGATCCGGCAACGACGATCTCGTCTGAATTTGGCATCTTTGGAATTCCGTTAACGGAAGCTGAATGCAAAGTCATACTCCTACCCGTGCCTTGGGAAGTGACGACCTCTTACGGAAGCGGCGCTTCGAATGGTCCGCAGATCATTCGCGATGCCTCAGAACAAATTGATCTTTTTGATTTTGAAACCAAAAAAGCTTACGAGGCTGGTTACTTCATGAAGCCCATTTCGGCCGAATGGATGGCCGAAAGCGAAAAATATAAAGCGATAGCCCAACAGGTGATTCAGCTACGAACCGATCGATCTGAAGATCTAGGCCAAATTGAAAAACTTGTGGCCTCCGTGAACGGGGCTTCGCAAAAGTTATCTGCGTGGGTTTACGATGAAACGAAAAAAATCTTGGATGCCGGCAAACTTTTCGGACTGGTCGGAGGCGATCACTCGACTCCACTCGGCGCAATCAAGGCGGTTTGCGAAAAACACGTCGTTGATGGAGTAAGCGAAGTGGGGATTTTGCACATCGACGCGCATTCAGATACGCGCAAGGCCTATCAAGGCTTCGAGCAGTCGCATGCGTCGATCATGTATAACGTGATGCACTTACCGATTAAACCTAAAAAGTTAGTGCAGGTAGGCATTCGGGATTTCTCTGAAGAAGAATACGAATTCGTGCAATCTCGGTCCGACATTAAAACTTTTTTCGATATCGGTTTGAAGCAGCGCTTGTTAAAGGGTGAATCGTGGGCTTCCGTGGCGGCCGATGTTATTTCTGAACTTCCGCAAAAGGTTTACATCTCTTTCGATATCGACGGCCTGGATCCACGTTACTGCCCTTCAACCGGTACGCCCGTCATCGGGGGCTTATCGACGGATGAAGTTTTCTTTTTATTTAATTTAGTAGCCCAATCGGGACGGCGAATTGTCGGCTTTGATTTAAACGAAGTTTCTTCAGGTGACGCGGCCCAGGCCGAATGGGATGGCAACGTTGGGGCGCGCATGCTTTACAAGCTTTGCAATTGGCTGACGGTTACTAATAAGTAATTGTAAAATAAAAACCCCCAAGTTTTCACTTGAGGGTTTTGCTAAATATCTTTTTTTTGCGAGCTAAAACTACCGAGCGTAGCGGCGATTAACTGATTCGCGGATTTCAGCACCTTCGATGCTCAAGCGAGTCCAAGGAATTGCACGCAATCTTTCAACTTCAATGGGTTCGTCAGTTTCTTCGCATTGTCCGAAGGCACCGCTTTCGATGCGTCCCAAGGCGCTTTCAATTTCGAATAATTGTGAACGTAAACGGTCGTTTAGGTTCAGCATTTCTTGTTCGGCCAACAAACGCATTGTTTGGTCCGCTTCGTCTCCGCCTTTTTCGCCTAAGTCTAATTTCTCACGGGCTTCACGGACGCGGTTGAGTAAATCCATTTTCGTCTTCATTAACTTGTCTTTACACTCTTTAACAACTTTTTCCGTAACCTTGGTTCCCGCTGTGCTTTTTGCCATGTACCCCTCCGTTGAGTTTAGTCGTATCGACTCTCGTGCCTTAAACTGAAGTTCCAAATTGGAACCGCCTTATCTAAATGGAATTTTGTAATTATTGCAACGAAAAATCTTAAATAAGATGAAACAAGGTAAGTAACCAGAAATATTAAATTATTTTGAATTCGAAGTTAAGTACGCGCCGCATAAAGGAAGGCCGCCTGCCACAAAAGTGACTGGATCTTAAATCGAACAACCCAACAATTAGAATGATAGCTCTAAAGTGCCAGGCCTTTTTTCTGCAAAAAGGTGCCAGGCACCTTTTTGCAGAAAAAAGGCCTGGCACCCTATTCCTACTTGATCAGGCACTTCGAGATGCGAGTGATCAGGTCGTCGGTGGCTTCGTCGAGTTTTTGGGCGGTTTTGCGGGCTTGCAGGCCGCGGTTACGAAATGAAGCCGCGCTGCTGATCATGTTTGACGACACGACCTTGTGAACCTTGCCGGCCGACTCCGTTAAAGCTTCCGAATAGCTTTCAAGCGTCGTCGCGAACATCGCGTGGTTCGATACCAACGACGACTGAATTTGTGATTGCGCCTCTTTCATCGCCCGTAAGTCTGATACGACGTCGGCGCAACTTGCTAGTGACGACATCGAGTACAACAAAAACGCACTCATAATAATTAACATGTATCGCATATGATTCTCCCCCGAGAAATGGGTTTCCCCATTCATTAATTAAAGCAAAGTCTTTGCCACATCTTAACAGGGGCGAAGGGATTTCAGAGGGAGTACATCCTCACTTAAGGAATGTTATTGGATAATTTTTTCAATACTGTCACGGATATCGCCAGTCAGGTAAGGCCTTAACATCCGCATGATGTGGCGGCGGGCCTTTTCTACCGTTCGCTGATTCGGAGACTTATCAACGGTTTCAAAAAACTGCATGAAGCTGTTCGAAGCAACGAATAGAAGCTCGCCGACGAATTCCATTTCGCTTTTCGTTTGGATCGGCACCATAACTTCAGCTTGCACCCAATGTTTATAAAGAATGATCATCAGTCGACTCAGTTTTTTGAGATGGTCACGCCACAATTTCGAAAGCTCGGGATCTTTCTTTCGAAGCGTGTAAAGTTCGCGATGAAAAAATCTGAATTTCCAATAAAGCTGCAAATTTTTATCGATGAATTCGACAAGTTGAATTTTTTCTTTTTGACGTGCCAATTTTGTTTGCGGTTTCCAAATCAGATTCGTTTCTTGGGCTAGCCTTTTGAACAGTTCTCGAATGATCTGCTCTTTATTTTTATAGTGAAAATAAAGATTACCCGGACTCATTTTTAAACTGCGCGCGATATCATTTGTCGTAACTTCACTGGCAGCATCTAAATTAAAAAGGTCTAGGGAACCAAGCAAGATACGTTCTTTTGTCTTCATAGACTTCCATCCTATGTCAACTGAGGGCTTGAGGACATCTTTTTTATCATGTTATGATTTCATTATGTTTCATAAAAGAAGAAAAATAGCATCATGGATGATGGTACCCGCAGCTTTGTTTCTGTCCGCTTTTTTGTTTTTTAATGAACGAGAAGTTCCGGTTTCAGAAGATGAATGGTTGAAGAAGACTTTAGAGGCTCGCCAAGTCATTTCAAGCGCAATTTCAAAATCAATTAACTTAAATCGTAAGCCGACCGATGGTCTTTTCGCGCCCGAAGGCGAAGCCGATAAAATGAAACTTCAAATCAAGTATACGCTTCAAGCTGAAGTTCAAAAAGAGTCGGACATGTTGTTAAACCGTTACCGCCCCGATTACGCCGCCATCGTCATGATGGACGCTAAAACCGGCCGCATCTTGGCCATGTCGACCTTTGAAAAAGCAAACGCCCAGGGAGCCAATTTAGCGTTAAGAGCCACCTTTCCGGCGGCCAGCATTTTTAAAGTTATTACGGCGTCTGCAGCAGTTGATAAGGCAGGGGTCAGCCCAGAACATCGCATTGCCTTTAATGGCGGAAACTACACTCTTTATAAAAAGAATGTTTTATCCGACAAAGTGAATCGGTGGACCCGCTTCATTACCTTGAAAGAAGCTTTCGCTAGATCTATTAACACCGCCTTCGGACGACTTAGTTTAGAATCGCTTGAACCAAAAGATTTATCTGAATACGCTAGCCGCTTTATGTTTAATGAATTTATCCCGGCCGATTTCGCGGTCGAATCAAGCCAAGCCACCGTCCCCACAGAAAAAGGATTCGCGCTAACGGAAGTGGCTTCCGGTTTTAATCGGTTCAATACCCTAAGCCCGGTTCACGGAGCGATGATCGCTTCAACCATTCTGAACGAAGGCAAAATGATGATTCCGTACATCGTCGATTCTCTTGAGAATGAAAATGGCGAACAAATCTACAAAGCCCAAGCGCTTGAGCGCGGACAAATTATTCGGCCTGAATCAGCGGAAAAAGTTCGGCAGATGATGGAACAAACAGTTTTATCAGGAACTTCGCGTAAAACATTTCGTAAAATCATTAGGGACAAAAAATTTCGGGAAGTCGAAATGGGAGGCAAGACCGGTCACTTTTCGGGATTAAATCCAAAAGGGCGGACAGATTGGTTTGTGGGTTACGCTTCCGACGGAGAAGATAAGATCGCGATCGCCGCCATCACCGTTAACATTCGTAAATGGACCGTTAAGTCTTCGGCACTGGGCGAGATGATGTTTCGCAAATATTTCAAAGACAAGCTTGATGAAAAAGAAGCACTTCTAGATGTACCTAACCGAACTCCGGCCAACATTAAGAAAATTTCGCACAAAAGGCGCGCCCGCGCTTCAATTAGAAATGAAACTCAGCAGTAACCGGACAGTGATCTGAACCGGCTTGCTGATTTAAGATATGGCAAGCTTTCAAATTATCCGTTAATCCCTTCGTCATGCAGATATAATCAATTCTCCACCCGCGGTTTCGCATGCGGGCCATCTCGCGATACGACCACCACGAATAGGCATCTTTCTTATCAGGATGTAAATGTCTAAAACAATCCGTAAAACCTGATTTCAATAACTGGGCAAACCAATCGCGCTCTTCCGGTAGAAACCCAGATTCTTTCGAAAGACGAATGGGATCATGAACGTCGACTTCTTGGTGGGCCACATTGTAATCACCGACCAGCACAATTTGTTTTCCTTTTCGCATTTCAAACTTCAAATGGCTCAGCAGTTCTTTTAAAAACTTTTGCTTGAAGTTATGCCGTTCCTCGCCCGACCCACCGTTAGGAAAATAAATGTTATATAAATCAAATTCGGCATGCTGCGACCAAATAATTCGACCTTCTTTTTCGTAATCCGGATTGTCTAAGGTCGTCAGTACTTTTTTCGGCTCTTCATTTAAAAAAGTGGCGACACCCGAGTAGCCTTTTTTTTCAGCCGAAGACCAATAACTATATCCGTATCCCAAAGATTGCATCGTCGGATTCACTTGTTCTTTGTGGGCCTTTGTTTCCTGTAAACAAAGAATGTCGGGCTTTTCCTGCAGGATAAAAGCGCTTAATCCTTTTTCGTAACTTGCACGAATGCCATTCACGTTCCATGTAGCTAGTTTAATAGTTTTCATTGTACTGATTCTCCGACTGTGGCAACAATAAATGACCATGAATTTGAAAGCAAGTTTCGTTGATTATTTAATTCAAAAATATCCCGAATTTAATCGTGAACTTCTGCAACCCTTGGTTTCCGAAAATCTTCTGTCGCCTTTTCAAATACCGTTGAGCTCAGAATTAATTAGTTCGATCAAATCCGAAATTAAGAAATATTGGACTTTACGGGATTGGGGAATCAAAAACTTGGGTGCCCGCTACGACGCCATGGGCTTAAGACGACCGCAAAATTACGCGGCCTGCATGAGTTACGATTTTCACGTTGCCGCTTCCCCAGATTTGCAGGGAAATCAACTTGAACTTATTGAAATCAACACGAATGCGTCGTTCTTGGCGCTGGGCCTTGATCTTTATCAATTTTTAAATTTAACAGAAGTTTCTTCAGGGTTTGATGAAAAAAAGCTGGTCGCGATGTTTGTTGAAGAAAATCGACTGGCCGGACAAAAAGATTTTAACTTAGCCATTTTAGATGAAAACCCTCAGCAACAACGACTTTACGTTGAATTTTTAATTTACAAATCGCTGTTAGAAAAAAATAATTTGAAAAGCCAAATTGCGGACATTTCTGAGTCTGAAAAAATTAGCCATTCTAGTTTGGTTTATAACCGCTACACTGATTTTTACTTGCAAGAGCCAAAATCGCTCGAGATCAGAACGCTATTCAATGAAGGGAAGATAAATCTTTCTCCTAATCCCTATGAATATTTTCTTTTGGCGGACAAAGAAAGATTTATTGATTGGTCTGTGCAGTCAGAAATTCAGAAACCGTTCAGTCTACTTCCCACCTACGATTTAGGCATAGAGGATCGCGAAAAAATGTGGGCAGAACGCAAACAGCTTTTTTTTAAACCTAAGAACGCTTTCGGCGGCAAGCAAACTTACAAGGGCGCTTCGATAAGCAGAAAAGTTTTTGATTCGGTTATGAATTCACATTTTATTGCGCAACGAATGTCTCCGGCGCCCGAAATCGAAGTCGTACATAATAACGAAAAGATGACATTTCGTTATGACTTACGCTGTTACGCATACCAAGATCAGCTTCAATTGATTATCGCGCGACTTTATCAAGGCCAAACCACCAATCTTCGAACGGATGGTGGGGGCTTTGCCGCGATTGTTTTAAAGGATCAAATGTTCCTTAATTAAAATCAGCAGGACTGTACTGTTGGGCCAGCATAGAAGTTATGCGATGGCAGGATAGGATCTGTAAACTTTTTTGCAGGAAAGAATCTTTTTTGCCGATAACATCCGAGTAATCTAAACATTTCTGTAGAGACTCTTCGTAATTGTTCTTTGTGATCACATCCGTATCTAAGACATCATCTAAGCTTTGTATCGGATTAAAATAAAGATTATCTTCGCGAAGTTTTATATGCTGTTCATCAAGCACGATGTCGGGCCTTATCCCATTCAGCTGCGGTGAAGTGTGACTTGGCAGTAAATAGTAACCCTGGGTTTTAAATAAACTGACCTTTGGATTTTTCGACCAAACTTCTGATTCTTGAAAGGTACCTTTACCAAAGGTTTTTTCCCCAACGATCAGGGCCCGTTTGTAGTCTTTCATCGCGCCGGCAAGAAGTTCTGATGCACTTGCCGAAGAACTATTCACCAGAACGACTAAGGGACCGGTGTAAAGTAACGAACCGGTTGTTAGAACAATTTCGTTTGATTTTAAAGGATCAAAGAATTCGACCGAATACGCTCGCTTGTTCATTCCCAAAAATAGACCCGCAATACAGGCCGCTTCATCGAGCTGACCACCTGGGTTGTCGCGTAAATCCAGCACTAGCCCCGATATATTCTTATCAAAAGCCGACTTAATTTTGTTAGCGATATCTTCACACACTCCGCGGCTAAACTTAGTCAATGTAACCACTCCATAATTTCGCAATCCCGTTAGAATTTCGAATTGAACATGACTTAATTTTTTAAACGATCTTTTAATTTCTAGCTGCTTCTTTTCGCCGTGGCTGACAATCTTGAAGTCAAATTTCTGGGCATTAGGGTCGCGTAATAATTGGCTGATTTCAAAAAGATTTAGAGACTCGACGTCCGTTCCGTTAATTGAAGTCAGTTCATCAAAGGCTAAAAGGCCGGCGGCCTCGGCATCTGAATTTTTAAAGACTTTGCGAACAATGGTTTTGCCTTTTAACTTTTCAAATGAAACGCCGACAAATAAATTAGACCTTTCTAACTGCGAACCCACTTCTTCATAATAAGTACCCGGTAGAATATAAGTATGCGGATCTTTATAAACGGACAAAAAACTATTGATCCCGTTGCCGATAAGCGTAGCTTTCGTTTCGGGTTTCTCGTCACGAAGCATTTTTTTCCAAATTTTTTCGAAGTTAATTTTTTGATTCAGCTGATTAACATACATCTGCGTGTAGGCTGATAGCCTTTGCTTTTCCGTTAATTCGTCGTCATCAATTCGATTGGTTGCGGGGCTTTCAATCTGCCCAGACGTAGAAGATAAGTACTTGTGATCTGAGGATAGATTCTGCGTCACCGAGTTCACGCAGGCTAGAAAGTATTTTTCAGAGCTTTGGCAGTTTGAATTCGAAATCAAATCAAAAAGTTCTTTTTCACTGATTCCGGAATCGGCCCAGTATTTTTCAATCTTTTTGCTATTTACGATATTTGGTGAAGAAAAAAAAGTCGTCTTAGCTGAGAGTCCCCCGACTCCAACTAAGACGATTCCGACCAAGAAACCTACGGCCGTGATAAAAATAGTTCCCCATGACTTCAAAAAGACTCCCCGTAATTGTAACCCCGCGAGTCGTCTGTTAGACGGCTCAACATACAATTTTGCAACGCTCGTGCCCGGGTTATATACCATGGAAACGCCCCGGGTTGCCTATAATCCTGTCTCTGAGAAGTTATTTCAAACCTGACTAATAACATCACAGTGAAAACAGTTGCGAAATCAAGGACACCTGCCGGATACTGATCAGCGATGATTATTATTACCGGGGCGAATGGATTCATAGGCAGCGCAATGGTTTGGGAACTTAACCAAGCCGGTCTAAAAGATATTATAGCGGTGGACACCGTCAATTTATCGAACAGAAACCTTTTACAAAAACGCCAATACTCGCACTTTTACGAATCTAATGAACTATGGAGCTTTTTGACTACTGAAGAAGCCCGTAAAAAAGTGACGTGGGTAATCCATTTGGGGGCCTGTTCATCGACTACGGAAACCAATTGGGACTTTCTTTACTCAAACAACTTTCAGTATTCACAGCGTCTTTTTGAATGGTGCTCGCAGAACCAAAAAAATCTGATTTACGCCAGCAGTGCCGCAACCTACGGAGCGGGTGAAAACGGTTTTGAGGATGGCTTTGATTCCGAAAAACTAAAACCGCTTAATCTTTATGGGGAATCAAAAGTCCTTATGGATCGATGGGCCGTAAGGCAAAAAGCCACGCCTCCGCATTGGTACGGATTAAAATTCTTTAACGTTTTCGGACCTAATGAATATGAAAAAGGGGCCATGGCAAGTGTCGCGTTCAAAGCGTACAATCAGATTCAGAAAGCCGAAGAACTTGGTTTGTTTAAATCCTATAATCCCCAATTTGAAGATGGTCGTCAGCTACGAGATTTCGTCTACGTGAAAGATGTCACGCGGTGGATGAAAGAATTAATGGATAAAACCCCTGCCGATGGAATTTATAATATGGGTTTCGGTCAGGCTCGTTCGTGGTTAGATATGGCCGAACCTTTATTCCAAGCTATGGGAAAGCCCCTTAAAATTAATTGGCTCGAAATGCCCGAAAATATAAAAAATCAATACCAATACTTTACCGAAGCCAACATGTCCAAGTGGTCCAAAGAAGGTCTTTCCCAGCCGCAGTGGAACCTAGAGAAGGCCATCAATGATTACGTTACAAATTATTTGAGCCAAACTGATCCTTGGCTTTAGGAGCCCGTAAAATGGAAAACCTTCCTGGCCACCTCCAAAAATATATCGTTGAACAAAATTACGAAAGGTACACGCCAGTCGATCAGGCGGTGTGGCGATATATCCTGACCCAATTGAAAAAATATTTAGGGGTTCACGCCGAAGAGTCCTACGAAGAGGGCTTAAAAAAGACAGGCATCGAGATCGATCAAATTCCCCTAATCGAAAACGTAAGCGCCAAATTAGAAAAATTTGGTTGGAGAGCATTACCCGTTAGCGGATTCAGTCCTCCAGCAGCCTTCATGGAACTTCAATCACTAGGAGTTCTTCCCATCGCCTGCGATATGCGGTCGATGGATCATCTGCTTTACACGCCTGCCCCCGATATCGTCCACGAAGCTGCAGGGCATGCGCCCTTCTTAGCAAATGAAAAGTACGCGCGATATCTGCAGAAATATGCGCAAGTTGCAAAAAAAGCGATCCTGAGTAAGCAAGACTTGGATCAGTATGAAGCCATCCGTGAACTTTCTGACATAAAAGAAAATCCAAATTCTACGGCTGAAGAAATAAAGAACTCCGAAGAAAAATTGAAAACGGTCAGCGGTCAAATTACTTTTATTTCGGAAGGTGCCGAGCTTTCCAGAATGAATTGGTGGACCGCGGAATATGGACTAATTAAAAAAAACGGCGAAATAAAAATTTATGGCGCCGGGCTTTTATCTTCGATCGGCGAAGCCAAATGGTGCCTTTCCGATCAAGTTAAAAAAATTCCGCTTAGTCCGGCTTGCGTGCATCAAGGTTACGACATTACAGAACCCCAGCCCCAACTTTTTGTCGCAGAAAGTTTTGATCAGCTTTCAGACGTACTGGAAGAATTTTCTACTACGATGGCTTACAAACAGGGTGGAATCAGGGCACTTGAAAAACTGCAAAAAGCCGAAACCGTTAATACAGTTCAATTTGAAAATGATATTCAAGTCAGCGGGGTCTTGAAAAAATATATCATCACCAAAGAAAAAAAATTAGCTTACCTTCAATTCACGGGACCGACTCAACTTTCCTTTCAGGACAAACAAATAACTGGGCATGATAGAAACTACCATCAACAAGGTTACGGTAGCCCCGTGGGGCTAATCGAAAACCCCGCCGATCTAATTTTAAATCAAGAGATCGTGGTACGGTATCAATCTGGAGTTCAAATCAAAGGAAGATTGACGAAGATTTTGCAGTTAAGTCCCTCGGCAAGGATTTTGACTTTTGCAGATGCCACTTGCCGTTATGGCGAAGAAATATTGTTTCAACCAGACTGGGGAATGTTCGACGTGATTATCGCCCAGGATGTTACCTCGGGCTTTGGCGGACCGGCCGATCGGGTGGCGTATGGAGAAATTGATGATTTCAAAGCGGCAAAGATAGAAATACCCAAATATAGTGCGGAACGGATTAAAATATTTTCTTTATATCAAAGTGTGAGAGACTTCAGACAAAACAAAAGTGCTACCGAGCAAGAATTCAACGACCTTTTTTTGAAGATCAGTCAGCAGGCACCTGACGAATGGCTGCTATTCGTTGAACTGGTGGAAATTTCATACGCTAGGGGTTTTAGTCCCGGATTCTTAAAAATGATTCAGTTCCATTTAGAAAAGCTTAAAGGCGATCATCCAAACATGGCTAACTTGATCGACGAAGGCCTTTTACTTTCAAAAGAAAATTCCGATGCGACCCATTGATCTACGCATCGTTTTAACTCGTTCAATCTATGAACGAAATGTCGGCGCCACTGCCCGTGCGATGTCTAACATGGGGATCAGCAGTTTGATTTTAGTAGATCCAAAATGCCAATTCACCATTGAAGCCAATCAGGCCGCTGCGAATGGCCAAGGGCCTTTACAAAATCGCGTGGTGTATCAAAGTTGGGCCGAGTTTTACGAAAAAGAACCGCGGGGTTTGCAGATTGCCACTACGGCCCGTGACGGTAAAGGGAGGCAAGTCGAGGATCTAGAAAGCACTCTTCGTCATTTAAAAGAGAATAACCCAGAGTTTCTGAAAAGCACCGAAACGCCACTCGTTATGCACATTCTGTTTGGACCCGAAGACTGGGGTCTAAGTGGGGAAGACATTCAATACGCGAATCATTGTTGTTCGATTCCAACCTACGGCGAAAACACCAGCTTGAACTTAGCTCAGGCCACGTTGCTTGCACTTTTCATTTTTCGTTCCGTCATGGGCGGTGAAAAAGCCCGCCTCGAAGGGCACCAAAAGCCAAAGGCACTTCAAAAAAAACCCATGATATTTCCGGACGAAACATTAAAAGAGTGGCTTCAGACAATGAATATTGATCTTAGCAAACGTAAAACAAATTTCTTCACGGTACTCAGAAGAATGCTTTTACAAAATTCACCTTCCGCAAAAGAATTTAGAATGCTTGAGATCGTATTGCAGCAAAGTACGCGCAAAATGCGAGAAGTTCAGAAGAAAAAAAGCTGATTTTTAATTTACGAAAGACTTAGATCTTGAAGTTGGTGAATTTTTCGAATTTTGGAATCCAAGGTAACTATTTCTTCCGAAATTTTTTCGCCTTCGCGGTTGAGGAAATCTATTTCGCTTTGTAGTCCTGAAGTGTCCGAGCCCACCAAATTCAAATTATCGATAACCATCCCGACCTGTTCAATTTTAATTTTTATTTTTTCGATGGATTGATTTAACTTTTTACGCTGACCGCTCAGATCCTTTTTTAAGGATTTAATGCGATCAGCTGACAATTCCGAACTCCGCAATTTGTCTACGAGTTCTAATTTGTTAGAATCATCTTCAAGAAAGCTGTGAATTAAAAGGGACCATTCTTGTCGTAAACCACTTTGAGTATAATCGTCGTTCATAAGTTAGCTTAGTATATCATGGGTTTTAAAAATTCACTTCTGTCGGTCTAAAAAAATATTCTGCGCTGCCTTAAGGGTCCGAAAAGATTAATATTCTTGAAGCATCACCGGACTCGACCCGACCTTTGACCCGCTTGACAGGTTTTAGGATTCCAGACGGCCGCTTAAATAAATGTCATTTCCGAATAGCTCGGGTGGACCCATTTTGAAGGGTCTTTTTTGTGATAACTTGTCGATTCCGAAGGATCCAGTCCAGCTCAGACCCGTCAAGGCGCCCAAGATGGTTGGGGCTAAAAATAGATGAAGGCGGTCAATCAAATTGGCTTGAAGGTACCTCGAGTAAGTTTCGGCTCCACCTTCAATAAATAATGAACGAATGTTTAAATCCCAAAGTTTTTCGTGCAACGCAATTAGATTTGAGAATTCAATTTGTTGAAAAGGAATTTGAGCATCGGGTTTTTCTACCGCGAACCAAAGTCTGTCTTTCGCGTGAACATTTAAAAATTTAAAAACTTTTCCTTCGTTAATCTGCCGCAGAAGAACGGAAGAGGGGTCTAAAACGATCAGCTTCGTTTCTTTCGTAATGACGGGATGCCTGATATCTAAAGAAGGATCGTCCACCTGAATCGTTTTGCGCCCGATAACAATGGCATCGTAGTTTGCACGTAGGGCGTGAACTTTTTCCCGCGCTTCGGGTCCGGTGATCCACTTGCTTTCTCCAGATTTTAAGGCGATTTGACCGTCAAGACTGCTGGCTACCTTTGCGGCAACAAAAAGCTTTTTTTCTTTAAAGTTTTTTAAAAAAATTTCGCAAATTTCTTCGAGCTTATTTTTTAACGGGCCTTCGTATTCGACGGCCTGTATTCCCGCGGCGTTCAAGATGGCGGCGCCTTGACCGCTAACTAGGGGGTTAGGATCCTGAAGGCCGTAAACCACTTTTTTTATCGGAAGTTTTGCCAGCGCGCGTGCGCAGGATGGAGTTTTTCCTTCGTGCGCACAGGGCTCTAGGGTCACGTACACCGTCGCGTTTTTTAGCTGCGCCGGTTGCAACTTTCGCAAAGCATCGGCTTCTGCATGGGCTTCCCCATATTTTGCGTGATAGCCTGTCGCAAGCACGCGGTGATTTTCATCTACGATTACGCAACCCACAAGGGGATTTGGCGAAACAAACGGTGCGCCCTTTGCGGCCTCATCTAAGGCCAATTGAAAGGCCTGTTCGACAGTGATTATTTTTTCATCCACGATTGCCAATATTCTTTTAGCTCTACTTTTTCGAAGTCAGGATCAATTTGAAATGGCTTCACCGAATCGACCATGACCGCAACTTCATCCGTAAAGGTTTTCGTGCCTTGATTAGCAAAGGCCTTCGGATGTGGACCATGGGGAAACCCTGCCGGATGTAAACTCATCATGTTTGAATGCAAGTTATCGCGACTGAAAAAGTTTCCGGCGTGGTAAAATAATATTTCATCGTAATCAATATTTTGATGAAAGAACGGAACCTTTAAGGCGTCGGCGTCGCTTTCAATGGGTCTTGGTAAGAAAGTACAAACCACAAAACCTTTCGCCACGAAGGTCGTGTGTACCGACGGAGGTAAATGCACCCGGTGCGAAGTGATTGGCATCATATCGTCAATGTGTAAAGTAAAGGGAAAGTAATCACCCTTCCACCCGACCGTATCAAAGATATCGCCGGCATAAGAAAATTTGGTCATCGTGTTTAAACGCTTCACCATAATTTCTGTCGAATCGATATTTTTTTCCTTTTTAAAACTTTGCATCATCTCTAAGTCAGGTTTTCCGAAGCTTGTCGGATCGTAAAAGGCATTTCGCCCCGCCATTCCGCGATCGGGCTCGCGGTACGAACTCGTCATCGATTCAATAATGATAAACTGAGTTTTTTCCTCATAAATAAATGCGTGGTGTAAAGATTTAGGAACGTTAATGTAACTACCCGTTTTAAATTTTAGTAGCCCGTACTCAGTCAGAACTGATCCCGAACCAACGTGGCAGAAATAAAGAGTGTCGCCGTCGGCATTTCTAAAAGATTTGACGATATTTTTTTCTGATTTAGAGATATTCGTTTTTTCATTCCATGCCGAATAAACGGCGACATCGGGATTGTAAACCAATCGATTCCAATGACCGCCGGAAGGTTTCATTTCGACCAAGTCAAAAAGGTGTGGCTTCAGCGGTCCCTCGATATTAGTCCACTTGGTTGAAGGTTCGGCCTTAATCAAATGAGAAACGGGTCCGTAAAAACCTTGCCTTCCCTGTTCTTCTTCGTAACAACCTTCAGGAATTGCCTTGTGCCCTTGAGTGTTGTGCTTACCTTGTGAATACTGATGCATTATAAGTACCCTCGTTCCCGTTGGTCTGCCTCGATGGCGTCAAATAAAGCTTGGAAATTTCCATCCCCAAAACCTTCGTGTCCTTTACGTTCGATCACTTCAAAGAAAATAGGACCGATCACGTTTTTAGTAAAAATCTGAAGCAAGTATCCTTCGTGGTCGCCATCAACTAAAATGGCGTTACGCTCTAAACGTTGAATGTCTTCAGTCACTAGGGGTAGACGATCTTTCAATGCTTTATAGTAAGTGGCTGGGGGCGGACTTAAAAACAACAAATCGTTCGCACGCAATTTTTCAAGCGTTGTCGAAATTTCTTTAGTCGTCAGCGCAATGTGCTGAATTCCGGATCCTTTATATTCATCAAGATATTCTTGAATCTGTGATTTAGGCCCCGTGGGCTCATTAATGGGCACCGAGAATAAAGAACATGGAGATCGCATCGCTTTTGAAAGAAGTCCCGTTGATTTTCCTTTGATATCGAAATATTTAACTTCTCTAAAATTAAAAACTCGTTCGTAGAAGTCGCTCCATTTTTTCATTTCCCCTGCGGGTACGTTATTCGTGAAGTGATCGACGATGTTAAGACCTAGTCCGACCGGTCGCGCTTCGATGTCTTTGAGCTGAAATTGATTTTTGTAAAGATCGACGTGATTCTTTTCGTCGATAAAATACACTAGCGAATCGCCGATTCCGTAGATGGCTAAGTAAGGGGTAGCACCTTTACTAGCCGCATTTCCTTCATAAGGTTTAGCACCCCGCTTAACGGCCTCGTCGAATGAAGCCTGTGCGTTGCCAACCCTAAAACCGGTAGAACAAACGGAAGGCCCGTGGCCCTTAACGAAATCGGCCGCAAATGTATTTGCCTCGTAATTTAAAATAAAGTTTATATCCCCTTGTCGAAACAATTTAATCTTTTTACCGGGAAGGGTGGCTAGTTCGGTAAAGCCCATTTTGATAAAAAGTTTTTCAAATTGAACAGGATCCGAACCCGAGTACTCAATGAAGTCTACGCCATTCAACCCGATCGGATTTTGCTCTGTCATTTTTCCTTTAGACCAGTCAATGGAATGAAGCGCCGTTAGTGCCATGGAAGAACCCCCGTTTTTTAAGACTTTAATCTAGCAACCGACCTCGGTCAGGTCAAAAAAAATGCATTATCCATTTGTGTTATAGACACCTTGAGATCAAGGGTCGATGTGATAAGCTTTTAGAATGAATAATACAGTCATTTTATTTGGTGGTAACTCGGGTGAGCGACTTGTTTCCGTGGCGTCGGCACAAAATCTTGTCGAGAACTTTCAGTTTGATGAAATAGTGTTTTTGGACAAAGATGGCTCGCTTTATGAGGTATCCAAAGCCGGCCTTAAGGGGCATGCAAACCCGTTTATGAATGAATTCAAGGCGAGCACCGCATCCCTAGCCTCGTCATTGTACGGCGCTTTACCTTTTTTTAATGGAAAAACAATTTTTTTGGCCCTACACGGTACCGAAGGTGAAGACGGGAAAATTCAGAACTTATTTGAAAGAAACGCGATTTTTTTTACCGGCTCTGGTTCGGAATCAAGTCGAAACGCCTTCAATAAAAAAATCTCTAAAGAAATCGTTTCTAAAGTTAAAATAAGAACAACCGCCGAAATGATTTTTTCGATTGCCAATGTTGATGCTGAAAAAGAAAAACTTCAAAGTTTTTTAAAAGAACATTCTAAAATAATTTTAAAACCGGTGGCGAACGGCTCAAGCATCGGGTTGCACATCGTTGATAGTGTGGCTTCTTTGCAGGTCGCTTTAGAAAAGATGCGGGCTAACGATTTCGGCGATTACATCGTTGAAAAATTTATTGAGGGTCGCGAACTAACCGTTGGAATCTACCAATCATCAAAAGGTCTAATTGCGCTGCCGCCTTCGGAGGTTGTTGTGAATCAGGGGCGTGCTTTTGATTACGAAGGAAAGTACTTGGGTCAAGGAACCACCGAAATTACGCCGGCCCAATTAACGCCCGCCGAAACTCAGCAGGCACAGAAAATGGCTTTGGATGCGCATCAAGCTTTAAACTGCTACGGCTATTCGCGCACGGATTTAATTTTAACCGGTGACGGGCCGATCTATTTAGAAACGAATACCTTGCCGGGGCTTTCACGCCCATCATTCATGCCGCAACAATTGAAAGCGGCCGATCTTTCTTTTTCAGACTTTATCCAACGTCAAATTACTTTGGGCGAAGCTCGACTGAAATGATCATTACGCCTTAACAAAGCTGTCATAAAATTTTGTAACGGCCGGGTCGGTTATGAATGATCGGGCGTTCCAACGAACGATATGTAAGCCAACGGGATCTCGCAAACGTGAAAGCGCTACGTAGGCATGCCCTGGCTCCCACAATGCGCCTAAGTCACACCAAAGTTCGTCCAATGTCGCGCCTTGAGATTTATGAATCGTCGTGGCGTACGCTAAATTAACTGGAAATTGAATAACGCTGGCTTTTACGTTTCCATCTGCATCTAAAAGTGAAAACGACATTTTTTCAACCTTCACTTCGCGACCGCCATCTTTACGGACGACTAAATGATCGGCCTCGAAGGCAGATAGCACGCCGCGAGTTCCGTTCACCCATCTTTTTTGCGCGTCGTTTTTTAAAAACAGCAGGCGACAACCAACTTTTAATTTGAGTTGTTGCGGTACCGGAGCTGTTTTTGTTAACAGCTCAATAAATTTTTGTTCGCCAAAATAAATAGAATCCACAATGTGTTCATCTTCGTTAATTTCAGCTAACTTTTTTTGGTTATACTCTTCCGATTGGTCGCGCCTGGGGAAAAGTCGTGTTCCCGGATGATCTTCGTCGTGCGCCTTCGTATGTTCTTGCAAAAAATCTTTAACCCGTTCGGTCATTCGACCATGTCGAACATCATCCAGCACATTTAAAAATTGGTTATCTTGAATTCTTTGATTGACGTGCAAACGGCAGATTTGAAAATCTGTTTTCTTCCAGGTGTCGGTCAAAAAACACCAGTCCCGCCTTTGACCATTCTTTGTTACTGGGGGAAGTTGACCGAAATCGCCCACCGCGATGACCCGCATGCCACCCCAGGGAAGATGGGAACCGCGGGCTTCTTGAGAAATCATTTCGGCTACGGTTAGTGCGTCCCCAGGTATCATTGATATTTCATCGATGATCACGCCCTCTACTTTTTTAATTCGAGCCAACGTTTTTTTATCGTTGATAATTCTTTGAAACGTGGCGCCCGCGCCTCCCTCCATGATGCCCAAACCAAAGAAGCTATGAAAAGTTCGACCACCCAGTAAGACGGCCGCGGCGCCGGTGCTGGCCAAAATGGGCATTTCTTTGTCATTCTTATCTTTCATGAACTCGCGAACAACAAAACTTTTTCCCGAACCCGCGCCTCCGGTTAAAAAAATATTTTCGCCCGACTGGCACATTTCCAGCGCAACCTGCTGTTCATCTGATAATTGAGGTGGATTTTCGTCTGGGGTTGGGCTCATAGGGTTCTTATGCTGAATCTGATTCGCAATTCAGTCAAAAGAATAGGTTTTTGTGATAGAAATTCTTGCTGTGACACCCAGCATCCGTGTATTCTAACTTAACTATGTCATACGTATTTAAAAACAAACAAGCTAACCCGCATTTCCCTGATGTCTTTGACGTCACTCCGCAGGAAGTTCTGGAGAATTCTAAAAGTTTAACTTTGATTGACGTACGCGAAGTTCCCGAGTTTACGGGTGAACTGGGTCACGTTGCCGGTTCACAACTAGTCGTACTTTCATCAATACCCGAAAAATTAAAAACGCTTCCGACGGAAAAGTCCGTTGTCTTCATTTGTCGCTCGGGCGGTCGTTCGTCACAAGCCGCTTCTTTTGCCAAGGCAAATGGTCTTTCTGAAGTTTTTAATATGCAGGGCGGAATGCTCTTGTGGAATAAACTTCAACTTCCAACCGAAAAATAAATCTAAACATTAAAATTGTACCGGAGGGACATGATGCCCCAATCAAAAATTTTTGTTAATCGCACGATGAATTTAAAAAAGATCAAATACATTGGTCTTGATATGGATCATACGTTAATTCGCTACAACACCGAGAATTTCGAGCGCCTTTCGCACACGAAGATCGTTGAAAAATTAATTTCGCGTAAAGGTTACCCCGAAGCCGTTAAAAAATTTCAATTCGACTTCAACTTTGCCTTACGTGGCTTGGTCGTTGACCGAAAAAAAGGAAATTTGTTAAAGCTTAATCGCTACACCGCGATTCGCACTAGCTTTCATGGGTTGAAACCCTTGGATTTTAAAACTCATCAAAAAGTGTATAAATCAACTTACATTGACCTAAGCAAATCAGACTACCTTGCGATAGATACCAGCTTTTCTTACTCGCTAGCGCATGCGTATTCACAATTAGTTGATCTAAAGGACAGTGATCCCTTATCTAAATTACCCGATTATGCACAAATGGCCGACGACGTACTTGACGCTTTAGATGAAGCCCATCGTGACGGGTCCTTAAAAGATGAAGTACGAAAAAATCTTGAGCACTATATTATCAAAGACGAAAATTTGGTACGAGACATTGAAAAGTTTAAAAAGCATGGCAAAAAGATTTTTATCCTGACGAATTCGGATTTCTATTATTCGAAACTTCTTTTGGACTACGCCATAACCCCGTTTTTGAAAGAGCATAAGTCTTGGGTAGATCTGTTTGAATTTGTCATCACTTTTGCCCAGAAACCAAAATTTTTCTACGATGATCTCAAATTTTTAAAGGTTGATCCGGCAACGGGTGTGATGACAAACATGGATTCAAAACTTACGCCCGGCGTTTACCAAAGCGGAAATGCGCGCAAGTTTACGGAAGATCTGGGTCTTCAAGGCGACGACATTCTTTACGTTGGCGATCATATTTACGGTGACATCCTTCGTCTCAAAAAAGACTGTAACTGGCGAACGGGCATGATCATTGAAGAATTGGGACACGAAATTTTAAACAACAGGAAAAACGAACCGATCATGACCGAAATTGATTCGTTGATGCGAAAAAAAGAGCCACTAGAAGATGAACTAACCGAACTTATGACGAAAAAAATTGAAAAAGAATTTAAAGTTGATGAGTCGCGAATCAATCAGTTACAAGAAAGTATCACGGCTATCGATACGCAAATCAGTCAGTTAATCAAAAAACAACAAGCTTTGTATAATCCAAATTGGGGTCAACTGATGCGGGCGGGAAACGAAGAAAGTTATTTCGCTTACCAGATGGAAAGGTACGCCTGCGTCTATATGACGAAAATCGATGACCTTTTTCAATTATCTCCGCGAACTTATTTTCGGGCGCCGCGTAGACCACTAAGTCATGAGCTAGATTAATTTTTTGGAGCGATAAGGGCCAATGCCTTTTTGGCCTTTTGGTAAATTCTGTTGAACCATTTAGAGCGGGCCGATAGTTTTAGCAACCTTTCGGCTAAGTAGGGACTTCGAACCAAATAGAATAATAGATAGGCCGACGCTAAGGGACGCAAAGAAAGCCAAATTCGTTCGCTCAGTGGGCCGTCGATTTGCCAGACAAAAATGATCATCAAAACGAAACTTAAAATAAATAATGGGCGGGTCATATCCTTAAGCGCGGCCCTCCAGGGGCTCTTTGCTTGGTTCAACGAGATGCTTTTTCTTGCTAGTTTGTCTATTTGTTCAGGGCTTAGAAACTGGATTTCTTTCCGGGTACGAACACTGTAAACAACTAAACCAATCGCCGTGGCAATCTTCATTGTAAGAACCAGGATTACGGCAAAAATAATTGAATTTTGTATGAAAGCGAAATCTTGGGCCATCTTCTTTTCGTAATATTCGTAAAGTTTAACGAGCTCGAACCCGTAAATTAGAAAATACGTCACCACCGGTTGAACGAAGGACCAGAGCGCTAAGAATACCGCCCCTAAAATTTGTCCGACGAGGTGTTTACGAAATAATGTATTGAAAACCCAAAATAAAAACCCTTGCATGGCAATCGAAAACATTGGGCCCAGTTTTTGTCCGGCGGGCGAAAACGATTTTAACACCGCCGCGATGCCAGATATTTCGAACGAGCTTGAGGTTGGCAATTGGTCTTTGTTATTTGCATTTAACAGAAACGCCAACTGATTCAACGATAAGACCTGGCCGGTCAAAGGAATTTTTAAACTGTGCCCAACGGAACCTATTGATATTTCTACCAGAGACAATTGCGCGGCCCTTTTAATTTCTAAGTCGGCAAAGTCGGCTGCTGTCATTAGCTATTTCCGGTACAGCATCAGCATATAGTCTTTTTCGCCAATCAGATCCATGATGCCGATCCAGGGCTTTGGATTCTTTTCGCTAATCTTCCGTCGTACAAAACGCGCTTTGTTGGCAACGGCGCAGCCCCAGTCGGAAACTCCGGCATGATCTTCAGTATTACAGCCAAACAGCATTGAAGATTCAAGCTCGGACCGGACGGGAAAAAAGGCGAAAGAAAAAGTCATTGGTTGAATTGGCTTTATTTCCTTCATTTGATGGATTTGATTTTTTTTGATAAGGGGCGTTGCATAAATCGATGCCGTTATAACTAAATAGCGCTGATTTTTTTGTTCCATGTCCGCTAGCAGGGCGACGACACTTTGAAAGTTTTCTTTGATTCCGATCGTTTCAACTACTTTAAACTTTTCCACCCATTCTTTTCGTAAGTTCAATTCTTGATCTAGAATGACGGTTTGGAAAGGTGCTGATTTTTCTAATTGCTGCTTTAATTGTAAAGCAACTTCAAGCTGTTCATCTCGACCAGGCTCTAGTCCAATCCAAAAAGAATTGCTTTTCGAGATCTCTTGATCAAGGCGTTTTTGAATTGATTCGGCAATCTCTTTTTCATCAACAAAATAACTTAACTGAATTTTTGGAATCGTTTTTTGCGTGTCTCCAAGTAACAGAAAAATAAAGACCCCAACCGCGACCACCGTGACACCAATGACCCAATATATTGCTTTCATCGCCGCAATATAACAGAGTCAGTTTGCCCCACGCAATCCGTCTTCTTGTTTTTTTATTTGTAAAAAACGGCGAAAGAAAGATGATAAAGACAAACCAAACAACTTTTCAAGGAGACGAATCATGAAAAATATTATATTCGCGATCACGCTTTGTTACGGGGTCTTTGCAACTGCAGATAATCTTTCATCGGTCGCCACTAAAGCTGATCAAAGCTATTCCGTTGCTTCAAACGAAGCAGTCAACGTGGCGGGAGCTTACTTCGACTGGGGCCGCGCTCAAAATGGTTTTGGCTATTGCTACCAATGGGCAAATCCGGGTCAGGTGTTAAACGGCGGAGCCGCCCAGCCAAATTTTTATTGCGAACAAGTGAATCCATCGTTTTTCAACTGGGGGCGAGCGGCAAATGGCTTTGGCTACTGTTACCAGTTTACCGGTAATGGTCTATTAATGAACTTGGGTCAGCCCCAATCAAATTACAGCTGCGAGCAGCGATCTCCTTCCCATTATGCTTGGGCCCGCGGACAGGACGGCTACACACGCTGTTATCAGTTCAGCCCATCGGGACTAGCTTTAAACTCGGGACAACCCGTAAACAATTACTTCTGCCAATAGCCCTTTAGCCTGCTGGGCTTGCATTTCTAATTAAAACTGTTAGTTTGGGTCCAAGGGCGAAAGCTCTTTTGGACCTGATCTGCAAGTTTGATTTGCGACGGGTACCGGGGGAAATATGTGCAAGATTTTATTGGTGGGCTCTGGCCGCCTGGCTCGACATCTTATCTATTGGAATTCGATATCCCCGCAACCGGCTGATATCACAACCTGGAATCGCAAACAAAATTCGTTAGCCCAACTGCACCTAGGTATCGCCGATGCCGAAATCGTTTGGTTAGCGATATCCGATTCCGCATTGATTTCATTTTACGAACAACACTTAATGGGCTTTAAAGGCAAAGTCGTTCACTTTAGCGGAGCCATTTATAATCCCGGACTCGTTGCCGCCCATCCCTTAATGAGTTTTCCAACTGAATTGTTAGAACGATCGATTTACCCGAAAATACATTTTGTCCTGTCAGGAGCTAAGAACCTTGACGCTATTTTGCCGCCGTTTAAAAATTCTTTTTCGATCATTCAAGAAACCGACAAAGCTTTCTACCACGCACTTTGCGTCATCGCCGGAAATTTTCCACAATTACTTTGGAATGAAGTGTACCCAGAGTTTACAAAATTAAAAATTCCGACCGAGGCTGTCGACACTTATGTGCAACAGATTTCCTTGAATTTTATCAAACTAAAGGGCGAAGCCTTAACCGGCCCGTTGATCCGCAATGATTTAGCCACGATCGAGTTGAACTTAAATTCTTTAAAGCCGTCGAAATTAAAAAGCATCTACCAGAACTTCGTTGGGGTATTTACAAAATGAAAACAATATTAGACTTTCAAAAGAAAAAAAACTTGGCCCAAAAGATTACGATGATCACGTGTTATGACTTCTCTTTTGCGAAACTGGTAGCCAACAGTACGGTAGACGCCATTTTGGTTGGTGATTCTCTCGCGCAAGTTATGCACGGTCATACGACGACGCTAACCGCCTCGACCGCCATGATGGCCCTTCATACGAAAGCGGTTTGTGCCGGAGCGCCGGATAAATTAGTGGTGTCTGATATGCCATTCTTATCTACTCGTAAGAATTTAAAACATGCGATGGATCAAATCGAAAAATTGATGAAAGCCGGTGCGCACGCGGTAAAAATCGAAGGTGCCTCTGGACATTTAGATTTAATTAAACACATCGTTGAATCGGGAGTACCGGTGATGGGACACCTTGGTTTGACTCCGCAATCTATTCACCAATTGGGGGGACCGAAGATTCAGGGCAAAGATCAAAGAACGGCCGATAAGTTAAAAAAAGATTCGATTGATCTTCAAGACGCTGGATGTTTCAGCCTGGTGTTAGAATGCATTCCGGCCGTTCTATCGGGGCAAATTACGAAGTCATTACAGATTCCTACGATCGGCATCGGGGCCGGGCCGCAAACTGACGGTCAAATTTTAGTGCTGCAAGACATGCTAGGAATGAATCAACAATTCAATCCTAAGTTTTTAAAGAAGTATTTAAAAGGCGCCGAATTAATTATGGACGCCTTGAATCATTATGTAACAGACGTGAATGACCAAATATTTCCGACGAAAGAACATAGCTATGAAGCAACCTAAAGTTTTCCAATCGATCAGCGAATTTAGTGAATTTCGAAAATCCGAGCTCGCTGGAAAACAAGTAGGTTTAGTTCCAACGATGGGTGCCTTACACGACGGTCATGCAAGCCTATTACAAAAAAGCGCCCGCGAAAATGAATTTACCGTGTTAAGCATTTACGTGAACCCGACGCAGTTCAATAACCCTGAAGATTTGAAGAAATATCCACGTACTTTCGAAGCCGATTTGCAGATTGCGAAAGACAATAACGTGTCCATTATCATTTGTCCGCAGTACGAAGAAATATACGCGGATCTTTATCGATTTAAAATAACCGAAAATGAATTTTCAAAAATACTTTGCGGAGCCCATCGGCCGGGGCACTTCGATGGCGTTTTGACGGTGGTGATGAAGCTGTTGCAAATTGGCCAGGCCCAGCGCGCTTACTTCGGCGAAAAGGACTTTCAGCAACTTCAACTAATCACCGATATGGCACGAAGTTTTTTTGTTCCCACCGAAATACTGGGTTGCCCGACCAAGCGCGAAGTGGACGGGTTAGCGATGAGCTCACGCAACGTTCGATTAACCGAAGCGGGCCGTAAAAAAGCTCCGCTTATTTATGATGCCTTAAAAAATTCAAAGACGTCCAGCGAAGCCATCGAAAAATTAAAGAAAGAAAATATCGAAGTGGAATATCTTGAAGAACATTACGGCCGGCGATTCGTGGCCGCCTTTATCGATGAAGTGAGGCTAATTGACAATGTCAAAATCTAAAATTTTATTTATCATGACGGGTTCGATCGCAAGTTACAAAGCTTGCGGAGTTCTTTCAAAATTAAAACAAAGTGGACACCTAGTAAAAGTAGTGATGTCTCCTGGAAGCTTACAATTTGTAGGTAAAGCCACGATTGAAGGTTTAGTCGGAGAACCACCCGTTACGGACATGTACGCCGACGGCCAAGTCATGGACCACATCCACCTTATGCGATGGGCCGATCTTATCATCGTCGCACCGGCGACCGCACATTATATCAATCGAATTTCAAACGGAATTGGCGACGATCTATTAACCACCTTATTTTTGGCGCATGATTTTAAAAAGCCCTTTTTGATAGCTCCGGCCATGAACACGATGATGTATTTGCATCCAACAACCCAACGTTCGATTAAAAAGCTAAAAGATATGGGAGTTGAAATGCTAGAGACGGCATCGGGAGTTCTGGCTTGTGGGGAAGTGGGTTACGGCCGATTATTAGAACCCGATTTAATTCTGCAAGAAATCGAACAGCGGCTTGTCGACAAACCCGGGTTAAAAATCCCGGTGCCTGCGCCGGGCCTAACACCTACGTCTAAAAATATTCAGGTGCTAATAACGGCGGGAGGTACTTCGGAACCGATCGACGACATTCGCGTTATTACAAATAAAAGTACCGGAAGAACTGCCGCAGTATTAGCTGACCACTTAGTCGAATCGGGCTTTGAAATTACTTTCCTTCACAGTGGAAATTCGGTGAAGCCGCGAAACCCGACTAACATGGTTTCGTTCACGAGTTTTGCGGACTTGAACGAAAAATTGGCTAACGTCTTAAACGGTACAAAATTTGACTGGGTCATCCATACCGCAGCGGTTAGTGATTATTCAGTCAAACCTACGGTTGGTAAAATAAGCAGCGATGCCGAGGAATTGACTTTAACTTTCAAAAGAAATCCGAAACTCATTAACCAGATTAAAAAAATAAACCCAGAAACAAAACTTGTGGGCTTCAAACTGACTTCAACAGACGACAGCGTAGCCGTTCAGGAAAAAGTGAACAAGCTATTTACAGATTCGGGCTGCGACTACGTCGTTCAAAACGATTGGTCCGACATCAAAGCGAATCGAAGGATTTTTCATTTTTACGACGGACCTTTGGCAACATACGAAATCATTTCTGGCCTTGATGAACTGAGCGCAATTCTTTTTCATAAAATTTTATTAAAGGAGAACTTATGATTCTGTCTCTGGACGTCGGAAATACGCAAATCTACGGCGGAGTTTTTGATGAAAATAATTTGGACAAAATGCTTATTTCTTTTCGACGAAGTTCCAAACAGGGTTCGTCGTCGGACGAAGTCGGCGTGTTTTTACGAATGGTAATCCGCGAAAATGGAATCGACCCAAAAAAAATAAAACAAATCGTTCTTTGTTCGGTCGTGCCCGAAGTTATTTATTCTCTGCGCGGGGCGTGCCAAAAGTATTTTAACATTACCCCGTTCATTTTACAGGCCGGAGTCAAAACGGGTTTGCGAATTAAATACCGTAACCCACTTGAAGTCGGAGCTGATCGAATTGCAAACTCGATTGCCGCCACCGCCCTCTATCCCAATCAAAATTTAGTCCTGGTTGATTTAGGAACGGCCACCACATTTTGCG
>CAXSEH010000003.1:8131-46274 GCA_964236345.1 uncultured Bdellovibrionales bacterium | reverse complement strand
ATTATCCTGGCTTTATAACGAAAATACGTGATCCACAAAAAGAAGAAAGGACGCAAAAGCTGTCAAAGAATTAGTCGACCCACTAGAAGCTTCACGCCTTTTTTGTCTCTCAAGCAAATACCGCCGGCCAACTTTATCTTAAAGATTTTGGCGGGTCGCCCCTTTGCTTGATTGTAAGAAGAGGATTTTGTCATGATAAATAAGTTTTTGTTCCCTTTTATAATTCTGGTCATTTCGTTCAATCAAACGGCGTTTGGTTACGGCATCGAAGCGCGGGGAATTTTACGGACTTACGGACAACCGGTCCACGAAACTTTAACTAGAAACGCGGCCCTTGAATCAGGGCTTTTTACAGAATCGCAGGAATTGGAAATGCGTTACCTTATCGAGGGCGTGCGTTTTAACGATGATCCTGAAGGTTACTTGCTGAGCCGCGAAGACGGGAAGAGTAAGAAGGCGGCGCTTGCGTTCGCTTTGAAATTCCTTGGAAATCGTAAAGTCAGTACGGATCCGACGAAAGCTTCACATTTTGGAGACTTTCAATTCTTACACGCCATGGGAAACGCGGGCGAAACCTCTGAAAAAATAAAAGAAAAACTGATGCTCTATGCCTATCATTGTTGGTTGGTGGCGTCGGGAAATGAAACTTTTGAAAGTTTTAAAGCTAATTACGATATTATATCAGCGCAGCTTAAATCTCCCGTATCGGCCTTTTCGTATAACCGTCATCAAATTATTATAAAAAAGGCCGTCGAATTATTTCCGAAAGAAGTCTTATTTTTTCACGCGGAAAATGAAATTCAGTTTCGCTACCGGGCCATGGGATCGCTGCTTCACATGGTGTAGGATTCCTACGCTAAGGCGCACGTTGTCCGCGAAGATTGGGCCGTCGGCACAAACGCGGGCCACATTCTTTACTTTCAAGATTACGGAGAACAAGATTCACACCAACACGATGCCTTAGATAACAATAAAAACGGTCTTAAAAACGGTGGAGTTTTTGAAATTGCCGGAACCCGCTCAGCCTTTGAAAATACGAAGAAAATTTTAAATTTATTCAAGGATGGATGTCCGTGGACTCGCAACCTAACTTCGGCCTGTTCGGAATCTTTTTATTCGTATCTGAACGAAGACGTTTTCGGATTCGCTCCAGGGGTTTTGCTTGATTCGGCGGGCGCCCATTCGCATCCGGACCTTAAAATGAAGGAAGACCCGTATGGTAGGGGCGGTCTTTACGAAGGCGGCGGCGGTTAATTATTTTTTAAGTTCGTCTTTGGCATCGTTCAAACTATTTTTAACTTCCGACCAGGCTTTGGACATTCCGGTTTTTAATTTTCCCCAGGCCTTGCCGCTGGATTTTTTCATCTCCGAAATGTTTGTCTCGAGATCTTTTTGATCTTTTTCCAATTTCAAAACCGCCGCATCTTTAGAATGGTCGGCGTTTGATTTCATCTTATTAATTTTTGCTTTTAAGGTCGCAAGATTACCTTCCATCTCTTTGACAAATGCATCTTTTTGTTCTTTCGTGTAATCGCCGGCCGCATCGACGGTAGCCCCAGCTTTACTTTTCACGTCGGTTGCCGATGTCGACCAGGCGGCAGATGAAAGACAAGTAACTAGCGCGACAGGAAAAATCAAAGATAATATTTTCATGATTCTATTCTTCAGCGAATGGTCTCGCGAGTCAACGTCCCTTAGGCTAGACGAAAGTAACATCTCTGTGACAAAGCCACAATTTTAAACCAATATTTAAGAATGAAAAGCTTCATTGATGCCACCGAAAAGTTACCCCATGTGCAGATAGCTCGTGACGTGACAAAATACTTAAAACGGGGACATCGTTGGGCCTTTGCGAACTGCTTTGATGAAAAGGCGAAAATGACCTCGGGTCTGCATGCGCTGATGTTCAAAAACGAATTGATCGGATTCGGTGTCGTGCAAGCCGATACCCAACTTCGATTTCGCTTAATCTGCTTGGCCGATGAACCATTCTTTAGAAAAAACAACGCGGTGAAAACCTTTGAGATGTGGAGCGAGCGACAGTGGAAAAACGCGCTTCGAATTCGACAAACTTTCGATTTAAATACGACGAATTCATTTCGAATGCTGAACGGCGAAGGCGATGGTTTTCCGGGACTGGTCATCGACATCTATAACGATGTGGCCGTGATAAAACACGATCACCCCATTATGGAAAAAGTTTGGAATCACGAAGTCATCTGCGATCAGATCAGGGCCGATTTTCCTAACGTAACCTGCATTTATTTAAAAAGAAGAAACGACGATGATGAAAAAGGCACAAATTTGTGGGGAAACTTACCGGCGGAAACGGTCTTCAAAGAAAATAATATGTTATTCACATCTAATATCCGGGATGCGGCAAAAACGGGATTTTTTTTAGATCAACGTGATAACCGAGCGCTGATCGGTAAATTCTCGCGCGAGATGGATGTATTAAATTTATTTAGTTATACCGGCGGCTTTTCGATTTTTGCGGCCGCGGGAGGCGCCCGAAGCGTGACCAGCGTCGACATTGGAAAAGAAGTTATCTTGGCAGTTAAAAAGAATTTTGACTTGAATAATTTGAAGACCCCTCATGAGGATATCGCCACTGACGCTTTTGAGTTTGTAGATCGCCAGTACGCGGATAAAAAAAAATACGGTATAGTCATTACCGACCCGCCGAGCTTCGCACCGAATTCGAAATCGGTTCCTCAGGCCACTTCCGCTTACGTAAAAATTTTTTCCACATCGATTCGGTTGGTGCAAGAAAATGGACTTTTCGCTGCAAGCTCTTGTTCAAGTCATATTTCAACCGAGGCTTTTTTAGAAATTACTCGCGAAGCCTTTTCAAAAGCGGGGCGTCGGGGCACCCTTATTCATTTAGGTGCGCAGCCCATTGATCACCCTTACCCGTTGGCCATGCCCGAGCTTCGTTATTTAAAATTTGCTTTATTTCGGGTCGAGTAGTTAAGCGGCTTTGACCGTAATGATTTGGTCGTCCATAGCGTGAATGAACTTTTGCCACGAGTAGGATTTTTCGACGATCTGACATCCCCAAAGCCCTGCCGACTCTAGCCATTTTATCTGTGCCGGACAAACCACGTATTGGTTGCCACGTTCGAAGACGATCAATACAGGGTGACCAATATCGACTAGCTGCATTTCGGTCAGCAGGATTTGTAGTCCGTTTGCTGAAAAATTTAGAATCGAACAAGGGGCCGCTTTTTTGGATCCATTAATAAACGCCATCGCTTCGATTTTCAGATCTAAGCGCGGCGGACCTTCACGCCGGCACTCGGGTAGCGGAAGCTGGATGCAAGCCGTATGGTGTTCTATAAAAAAGTGGTACAGATTTTTTGCGCGTTCTTTATGACTGTAAGTAGTTCGATAATGGCTCAAGACTTCGTCAGTTAATGACAGGAAGCAAACGTTACTTTTTGGGTGAAGCTTTTTAAATAATAAAACATCGGTGTAAAAAGCCACGTTTTCTTTACTGACCGACGTTACGATTACATCAATATTTAATACCGTCGTGCAGTACTGGTACATCATTTTACAAAGTGGTAAGACCATTGCGCTTCTTCGCAAGCGAAAGTCCTTTTTTATATTCAGTGCTGAAATTTCGGCAATCTTTATGTTGTCCGTGCGTAATGACTTAAGTGAATGATCCTGATCGCATGGAAGCCGGCCGCCTTCGCCTTCGGTAATCAGGCTGATCGTGCCGACGACTTCATCATACCATTTTGCAATGAAGATTGCGGTCGTCGAAAAGTCTTCTTGTTTTGATGATGTCGTATAGGGTTGTTGTCGAACCAACCGCCAGGCTTGCTTTAACTCATCGTCGGTTTGGGCTAACTTAAGCGAGAATGCGGATGGCAAGTTGTAGTTAATTTTGAACCTCGAGCGAACCAATTTTGCCCGTAGAAATGGGGGAAGATATTTGACACATTTCCATAAGTTCAATTTTGATTTTTTTGAAGTAAGCTGGGGGTTCGACATCTGAAAACGTATCGGTCGCCGAGGGCGAAAAGCCAATCCTAAAATAGAACTAAATACTGACTCGAGCGAAATATAATGTCTAATATAGAGACATGTTCTGCCTCTTTTATCTATTTACAGTTCTAATTAACCAAGCTTCAGCCGAAACGGCTTATTCGGCCGACGTTTACTTATCGCGAAACGAGGCCGACGTCCCGGGTCTTGGGGTAAACCCCGAAAACCGGGTTCTAGAATTACCAAGTAATAAGACGCAAATCGAACTGCGACCCACACTAAGGCTGCGCGAAGATTCTTGGCAGGCCATTGTGCGACCGCAGCTTTGGATCAATAGCCAAGAAAAAACGATCCTTAATGAAAAACAAAAAGTTTCCAAAAATAAATTCGATATCACCGACGCTTTTCTTGAAAAAAATTGGAGCTCGTTTATTTCGACGACGGTGGGTCTGCAGGTGTACCAGTGGGGTCCTGCAGAATTTTTTAACGCTTCAAATCCTTTTTCTCATACCAACAGCCAGCAAAAAAATTTACTTTACAAAGAAAAGGGTCGCGGTCTGTTAAGGGCAAACATTTCCTTCAATAAAGAAAACAGTTTGGTCGTTGCGGTCGAGCCCATTTCTAACCAAGAGCCCGAGTTTATCGCTGAAGACACTTTCGCCACGAAGGGTTTTGTAAAATACGAAAAGTCTTGGTCCGGCACCTTGAACAGCATAGGCGTAACGGCCGGAGTCGCGGAAAAGAACAATATCTTTTTTGCCGAATATTTCAACTGGGCGATCAACGATATCTTTTCCCTGTATGCGGATTTTAAACATCAAAAAGATCAAGTGAACTACCGCCCCATGGTCAACGGCGCATTTTACGACATGGTTGCGTCCGATCCGGATGAAAATCAGTGGGCGACATTGGGGGTTGCGGGGGTACGAATCGAACACCCAATCGATATTCGATTCGAATATATATATAATAGCGCCGGCTACGATTTGGACCAGACCGACGAAGCCATCGCGGCAGCGTCGAATTTTTTTAATCCGAATTACGCTCGTAATGTTCGACGTTTTTTTCGACCAGGGTTAGAAATACTTGGTCGTCAGTATTTCTACACTTCATTTAGATTAACCGACCCGGCGCTTATTCAGAATTTCAGTTTTTATTTACGCTGGCTTCATTCTTTTCAAGACCAGACCGCCCAAGTTCAAACCGAAATTGAAAAATCATTTTTCGACTCTTGGACAGTTTACGCTGGGCAGACCTTGGGAACTTTCGAAACCCATTCCAGCACCTCAGAGTTTCGCCTGGTTCAAACAGGCGAATCTTTCCTTGGTCTAAAATATAGTTTCTGATTAATCTTTAAGTAAGTCTTTGATAACTTCAGAACGCTCAATAACTTCATTCATCTCGTGATCAACGATTTCTGCGTCTTTAACTAAGCGGGCCTCTTTGACTAGGGCGATCACTTGGTAAGGGTGAACTACGAGTGATCGGCCCTTGTAACACAAACGGGGTGCGGCCACCAAGCCATCGCCAGAATGGAAAAGACGATCAATTTCATCGTAGGTCAATTGTTCAAGCTGCGATCGTGATTCTTTGAGTTGGGTAAATTGCGCTTGGCATTCAGGATATTTCACAGCGTAAAGATCCATTATTTCGTAACCGAAACCGATCATGTTGTTGATCTCTTGAACAATGGCGTCAGATTGAGTGGGTTCGGATTTCGCGAGGTTTAGGGCGGTCGTGCCCGCCGTCTGATAGCTTTCATAAACATCGGCCTGCGCTAAAACGGAAAACGTAAGAATTGATGAGATCAGCATTAATTTTTCCATGGGTCCTCTTCTGTTAAAGTTATTTTTAAGTTCCCGGCCAACCTAAATTAACTTTTCGCAAAAAAATAGAAAATTCCGGCCGCCTAGGCCGAATGAAAATCTAATGAAAGTCTAATGAAAATCAAAAATGTTGTTGAATAGTTTTTGCCTAATGTTCATTCACGATAGCGACCGGACCTTTTCGCACTTTCAGGCGCCAGATTGGGATAATCGTTAACAACATGATAAACATCATAATGTAGATAAGTTGCAAGAACGACATCATAAAAACTTGATTCTGCACTTTTCGGTAAAGGGCCTTAAGCGCCGCTCCTGAGTTCATATTAAATCCCACATCTGAAATAAGTTTCGATCCCATGGAAGAATCGAGCCCCTTCATAAAGTTTTGAACCTGAGAATTCAGCGCGTTTGCGTGATTACTGAGATCAGAATAATTTTGGTGGCTCCTTGAATTAAGTAGGGTGGCTACTAAAGCAATTCCGGCGCTGCCGCCAATTTGTCGGAATAAATTAAGTAGGCCCGCCACTTGGCCTAAGTTAATTCCAGAATAAAGACTTAAGATCGACGAGTTAATTGGAACAAATAGAAAAGCCATTGCGAAGCCACGGATATAAAGGGTTCTAAGGATTTCTCCTTGCGCCGACAGCGGCGAAAAGCGAGTCATGGTGTACAAGCAGATTTCGATCAAGACGAAACCGGTTATGATCAGATATTTCGGACTTGTCCCTGCCTGCATGGCTTTTCCGATAAAGGGCATCATCGCCATCGTTATCAGCGAACCCGGTATAAAAAAAGCGCCGATTTGGGTCGCGTCGTAATGGTAAGCGCGGCCTAAAAATACGGGTAATAGAAAGACCACGCCGTACAGAAAAAAACCAAGCATCGCCATCATCATGACGCCGTTTTGCACGGCCGCATCTTTAAAAAGTTTTACGTTGATGATGGGATGTTTTACTTTAGTTTCCCACCACACGAATGTTGGTAGGCAAATCGCGGCAATCAAGGTGTTAATAATAATCGCGTTTGATGAAAACCAGTCATCGGCTTCGCCACGCTCAAGGATGTATTGCAGACACCCAATGCCGGCGACCATCAAAGCAATGCCCATCGTGTCTAGCGGGGGCTTTTCACGAACTTCGTTTTCCCCGAGTGCCGGTTTAGCGACATCGTGAATAACCAGGTAACCTATGAACAATGCGAACAGACCAAGTGGCAGGTTAACGTTAAATATCGATCTCCATCCGAAATGATCGGTTAGGTAGCCGCCCATCACGGGACCCAGTGTCGGGCCAATCATAACGCTCATCCCGAAAATAGCCCCGGCCATCCCGGCTTTTTCTTTCGGAAACTGTTCGTAAATTAATGTTTGCGAAGTCGGAAGCAAGGCTCCGCCCGCGAGTCCTTGAAAAATTCTGAAAACGGTTAAGGTCGTTAAGTTTGGAGCGAAACCGCACGCCACCGAAGTCAGCGTAAATAAAATAATGCATCCTAAAAAATAAGTTCTTCGGCCAATGCGATCTCCTAGCCAAGCGGAAACGGGCAGAATGATCGCGTTCGCTATCGCGTAGCCCGTGATAACAAGTGAAATATCTTCGAGGGTAGCGCCCAAATTCCCCATCATGGTTGGAAGGGCAACGTTGACGATCGAGGTATCTATAATTTCTAGTAACGAAGCCAACACGGCGACGAAAACAATTAATTTTGAATCGCGACTCACGCAAGGCTCCTAAAGATTTTAATGAATGTGAACTTTAACGACGGCGGATAAACCCGCTTGCAGGCGATCATTTTCGGCTTCGTTAAGTCCGGCGATTTTTATTTTGACCGGAACTCGTTGAACTACTTTGGTGAAATTTCCCGTGGCGTTATCTGGAGGAAGCAGGCTGAAGGTAGCCCCCGTTGCAGAACTTATGCTTTCAACTTCGCCCTTGTACTTTGCGCCGTTAACCGCGTCGATGCGAATATCTACCAATGCTCCAATGTGTACGTCAGAGATCTCGGTTTCTTTAAAATTCGCGGTGATCCAGCGTTCTTCAGAACTGACAAAGCCAAGTAACGCCATTCCTGGATTTGCAAGCTGACCCACTTCGGCCGCATTTTTTGCGATGACGCCATTGCTTGGAGCTTTAATCTGCGTGTACTCAAGACTAATTTCGGCTTGGGTCGCGCGCGAAACGGCTGAGTCATACTTTGCTTTTACTTCATTGTAGGCCGCGCGTGAGGCGTCGTATTGCTGTTGCGAGACAACATTTTTGCCGACCAAATCTTTCAAGCGATAATAATTTTTTTCCGAATCAGTTTTGCGCGCTTCTAACGATAAGACTTCGCTTTTCGCCGCCTCGAATGCCGCTTTGTAATCCCGGTCGTCAATTTGGACAAGCACTTCATCTTTTTTTACTTTTTTACCGTCGGTGGCGTACACGGTTTTTATGTATCCCGGAACTTTTGCGGACATCAATACGGTGTGTGCTTCAACTTGCGCATTTTCAGTTTCCACATACATGGTGAACTCGTAAATGAAGTAAATCATCGCGATGACCGCCACGGTTACGACTCCCGAAATAATTTTTGCTTTTTTCGTCATGGTTAATATCCTTTAATTGAATTCGTAAATGGGTTGGCCGGTCGCGAGTTCTAAATTGATCAGGGCTTCAATGGCCCCGATCTGGGCGTTGACTTGTCCGGCCTTCGAGCGAAACAAATCAAGTTCGGCATCAAGCAATTCCGTCGTGGTGCGCGTTCCGGCGCGGCGCCCTTCTTTGGCTAAGCGAATGGACTCGGAAGATTTGTCGACGTCGACAAGGCGTGATTCCGAAACGGTGTTAAAATAATTGAATTTTCGCTTCCAAAATTCGAAATCTTGGCGCGCCTTAAGCTGCGCGATTTTTAAAGTGGAATCTAATTGCTGCGCCTGTGCCCCGGCTTGATGCGATCTTGCGATTGAACCCATACCGTCAAAGAAATTCCAGGTTAAACTGAGCCCTACCTGGTAAGCTTCGCGAAATTTTTCCTTGTCCGAGAAATTATCATTAATATTGTTATAATATTGGTATTGGCCGTAAGCCGATAATTTAGGTGACCAGTATCGTCCCGCCGCAGCGTCTAAATCCCGCAATGAATCCACTTTCTCTTTTAAACTTTGAAGATCCCCACGCTTTGCCAAATCTAAATTTTTGACTTGCGCGACGACCTGACTATTTAAGACGGGAAGCTTACCCACTAGTTCACGTGTTTCAGATTCTTTTCCTAAAAGCTCGCCCAATCGAAAGCGGGCTAAATCGTAATTATCAGACGCATTCAGTACTTCCGAACGGGCCTCAGACACTTGAACATCAACCCTAAGGACATCGTAATTCGTTACGATCCCGGCTTTTTTTAAGGCTTGGGCATCCTTTAAATGATCACTTAAAGTTTTAAGATTTTGTTCTGAAACTTCCTTTAAAGTTTGCGCCGCTAAAGTCTTATAGTACTGAAGGGTGACCATTCGGCCGGTACTGAACCGGGACCAATCCAATTCATGTTGCGCCGATCGTTCTAAATTTTGACCGGCCCAATAACGGTTCGTGCTGGCGAATCCGTCGAACAGTGGAACCGAAGCAGTTAGTGTATACATCGTTGTTGGTATAACCTGGGCGATCGACAATGGATTTCCGCCTAAGTTAACGTCGACCAACATGTATTGTTTATTCGTTAAATAATTTAAAGCCCCATCTACCTTCGGTAAGAACCCTTGAAGCGCTTCGGTTTTTTTCCAGCTAGCTTCCTCGAGAGAGGATTTTGATCTTTCGATTGTCGGCGAATCGGAAAGCGCTTCGCCAATCAAATTTTTTAAGGTAACGCTTTCCGCACGGGCCACGTTAACGGCTAGAAGCGTAAAAAAGCCGATCCGTATCAATTGCAGCATATTATGTTCCTCGGTATCATTTAGTTGTACTCATAAATGGTTTGCATTACAAACAATTTATAAAGTAAACTATATCCACATGGCAAATACAATTCGTAAAAGTAGGACCCCACGACCCTCAAAAATTCAATTTCATGACGAAGCAAAAGTCCACCCTGCACTTTCAAGCTACTTCGGGTATTGCTTATTTAAAGCCAGCGCAAGGCTACGCCAAATTATGGACAAAGCCCTTGAACCTATGAAAATGCAGACGCATCACCTGGGTATCTTAAAATTACTTAAAACAAGCGGGCCCATGAGCCAAATTGAACTTGGTGATGCGTTGGGTTTTGATAAAGCCAGCATGGTGAAATTAATCGATCAGCTTGAAAAGGTAAAGTACGTCACGCGAAAAACGCAGCTTCAAGACCGACGTGTGAAGAAAATTCAGATGACGGATAAAGGAGTGGCCATCACCGAGACTTGCCACCAATTAAAAGAACAAGTTGAAAAAGAATTTTTCAAAAGCATTAGCGCTTCTGAAATTGCTGAGCTTAAAAGGTTAGTCCCGAAATTAATCGTCCAGTCCTAAAATTGATTTACACAAATTCATCTGGGTTTCGATCATTGCGAGGGCTTTTTTAATTTTTAGTTTTTCGCGTGGATCTAAGTCGCGTTCCATGGCGGCGGCTACCATCGGGTGTTTTTTCAACCAAGCCCCTTGCCGGGCAGCGTAAGTTTCGGGAATGCCTGATCGCAATGCCGCCATTCTGGCGTTACCGTCATCTAAGAATTCACTAATAAATTTAAGGGTCTCAAGCGTTAAAATATTTTTGTGGGCTTTCAAGCGTGAGGAGAAACCCATTTGCCGTATTCTCATGACCAAAGGTTAGCGACGATTGCCCGAACCGACAATAAAAAATAAGGCTTGAGTGTGGCAGGGCGGCGTGAGCATACTAAAAAATCGAAAACCAAACAAACGTTATCCCAAAACAGGAGCCTTGCATGATCTACGAAACCATCATCCCGCAATATATTAAAGTTCTGAAAAATTTAAACAACATCATGACCAAAACCGCCGGATACGCGGATTCGAAAAAAATCGAGACCAGCGTGTTGTTAAACTCGCGACTGGCCCCTAATCAATTTAATTTTTTGCGCCAAGTGCAAATCGCCTGCGACACCGCCAAGTTAAGTGCGTCACGTTTAACCGGCAAAGAAGCGCCAAAGCATGACGATAAAGAAACAACTTGGAGCGAAGTCAAAACCCGCATCGACGAGACCGTCAAATATTTAGAAACTTTTAATGCGAAAGATTTCGAAGGCTGCGAAACGCGTCAGATTACGCAACCACGATGGGAAGGCAAGTGGATGTCGGGATTCGAATTCACCGTTCAGCACGCGATTCCAAATTTCTACTTTCACGTCACGACCGCTTATTCGATTTTGCGACACAACGGCATCGATATCGGTAAAAAAGATTACTTAGGCGAAATGCCCTACAAGGCCCAAGCTTAAAAAGCAATTTGCGTAAAGTAGCGGGCGGGGTTGGGAGCGACTTTGAAGACTTCAAAGTAAAGTCGTCCAATTTCCCGCTGGTCAGTTGTTTCCACGCTTACTTTCCATTCGCCTTCTTGGTAATTTTGCTTAATGCCAATTCCACGGAACCCACCCTTGCGGCCTCCCGTAACGGCCATCGGTATTTTATCCGAACTCAGCCAGCCCCGTTTGGCATCGTGATAAAAAAAATGTAGAACGACCGAATCGCTAAATCGCCCCGGTGAGAATATTTTTGCGAAGAAATATATTTTATCTCCAGGTTCAGCTTTAAAAACCTGATCTCCGTTGTGCCAGAATTCGTACCAAGGATTTTCATGATGAGCGATGTACTGACCATCTTTTTTCTCAACCAAATGGTATATCCCCATATTCTGGATCGATAAGGGGACGGGCGGAATCCAGCCCATCAGGTAAAAAACTAAAAACAGCACAATAATGGTGGCGCTTGGCGCGATTAATTCTTTCAGTAAAACCTTAGGCTCTTGAATCTTTGCTAAAAGCAGGCGGTACGTGCCGTAGACAAAGGCCAGCGTCATCGCAATCGCGAGCAGAAATGGTAACAGGCCAACGAAACCAAGCATGACCGGAAACATCATCGAAAAAAAAGAAAATACGCAAACGATGTAAAGGCCCAACTTAATATTGAAGGTTCCCTTTTGCACAGCCTTCACTTCGTTCGCGATCATTAAACCCATAATGAACGCGACGAACATGACCGAAGAAAACAACGAAGCGCTTTTTAAAAAAAATAAGGAATAGCTACTGAGTAAACTTCCCAAAAGGAAGTGAAAAATCAAGGCTCGGTAGTTCCACAATTTTGGAAATCGCTCGTGAACTTTCGTTTGTTCTCGGGGGTGCAAAAATTCGAAATAAAGAACCGTGCCCGTAATAAGTAAATAAACGATCTGCTGCAAAATACTTAAAGGGTCATCGATATCAGAAAGCGTAAACACGTCAAAAACAAATCCGCCAACGAAGAAAGCGATGTCAACTTTCGTTTCGTTTTTCTCGTAATATTGAAAGGCCTGGTCTTTAAATTTTGCAATCATGACTTCATCGTAAAAGAGAAATAAGTTGAAGACAATCTTGAACTCGGGCATTTTGAAAAACAAATGACGACGATAAATCCCCATTTTACGATCCACTACGACCAGCCGGAAGAATATCGATTTTCACACGACTCGGTTTTTCTGGCGCGCCGGGTTTTCGAGTACGCGCGCAAAGCAGAACGAAACTTCGAACGGGTCCTAGACCTTTGCGCAGGCTGCGGAATTGTCGGCATCGATTACCTGTTTCACTTGCAACGGGCAGGCCTTACGCTTCCGTCACAAATAGATTTTATCGAAGTTCAAAGCGTTTACGAAAAGTACTTTGCTCGGAATATCGCGAAGTTAGCGCAAATTAATTCTTACCGATTCCTAACCCAGAACTACCAACATATTTCCGCAGGTATGAAGTACGACCTAATACTTTGTAATCCACCCTATTTTAACTTTGAAATGGGTAAACTTTCGCCATCTGATTTTAAGAATAGGTGTCGATTTTTTATCGATTCAGACCTTAAGAACTTAATCGAATTTATTCAACGATCACTTAGTCATGAAGGCGTGGCCTTTGTTTTATTAAAAGATTTGACCCAAAACGGTTATGCAATTGAAGACGAATTATTTAAGTTTGATCAGCAGCTCAAAATCACTAAGCTTGAAAAAATCCGAACAACCGATTTATTCATGATTCAGTCAGTTGACCACTGAGTATTGAAACGGGTTTTCAGCTCTTCCAAGCCAAATTCGGTCAAGATCGATTCAAGACGCTCGATTTGGCGGGGCCGACGTTTTTCAATTTTCTTTGCAATGATCAATTCGTTTTTCATTGAGTGCTCAAGTCCGATCAATTCGGTCACCGTGACTTGGTAACCGTAGCTTTCCAGAAGAAGGCAACGCATAACGTTTGTCAGGTGGCTTCCGAATTCGCGGGTGTGAATGGGGTGACGATAAACTTCCGCAAGCGGTGAGGCTAGCTTTGCGCCTTTATTGTTACGTAGGTACGAAGCGACTTCGGCTTGGCAGCACGGTACCAGTACAACGTATTTCGCTTTTTTTAAAATGGCGAACTGAATCGCATCGTCGGTTGCTGTATCGCAGGCGTGTAGGGCGGTCACCATGTCAACTTGCGAAGGAAGTTTTTCCGACGCAGTGGAGTCGGCAACGGTTAGATTAAGGAACGTCATATTCTTATAACCTAGGCGCTTCTGTAACTCGATTGATTTTTCAACGAGACTTTCGCGGGTTTCGATTCCGAATACGTGTCCGGCTTTTTCGGACTGCTGCAGATTTTTAAAAAAAAGGTCGTAAATAATAAAACCTAAATATGATTTTCCGGCGCCGTGGTCGACAAGGTTGAAACCAGTATTGTCTTTTTCAAGTTGTTTCAAAAGGGGTTCGATGAAATGGTATAAATGATAGACTTGCTTTAATTTGCGCCGACTGTCCTGGTTAATTTTCCCATCACGGGTCAGGATGTGCAGCTCTTTCAACAACTCTAGGGATTGACCGTCGCGTATTTCTTCCAGTGGCTTTGTCATGATGGGCGGATTGTAGTGCGGAAGTTCTTTCGCTGTCAGCCAAAAATCAGCACCGTCCCGAAACGATACGTTTAAAAGCAATTAAACCGATTAGGCAAGGCACGATAACTGAAATAGTTCCAAGCGGAGGTTTTATATGAATTTATTATTACGTACGACGGTGCTTTTATTGGTAACCACTTCGGCCTTTGCGGCAACGAAGAATTTAGACCGCCTAAAACAAGACATTGCGGCGACTAAATCGACTTACATGGAAGATTGTCGGCCTGCCGGCGATGACATTTTGAAACAGCTAGTTTCAAATCCAACGACTTCTTGCCTAAAAGAGATTCGCGAGATTCGCAAAAATCTTTGTGCACGAAAATCTGAACTAATTTCGTACTTAGAAGCTATCACTTCAAAAAATAACGTGAAGGAAACGGCAAAACGCTTTGGTGAAGTTCCCCCTGCAGACGCATTGGGTGGAGTATTATTATGGCAGATGAGAAGCAGCATCGATCAAGTTAACAATACTTGGGCCCGAAAAGTTGACCGCATGAAATTACAAAAGAATTGTTATTCCGATACCGCCAACCGTAGCGATTTAAAAGCGGAATTAACGAATCAAACGAACGCGATGAAAAATGAACTGGGCCAAACTGTTCTAACGGCTGAAGCCGAGTAAAAATTTTTTTACAGTCTTATGATAAAGGCGGATTTATCCGCCTTTTTCTTTTGCCTTGGCGGCCTCTTTTTGTTTTTGCATTTCTTGATTGAAACAAGAATTATAACTTCCTAATGAACTTTTAAATCCCGTACGGGCCCCAGTATAGTACTTGCAAGCTTCTTCGGCGCGACAATTTGATACGGCTTCTTCGGCCTCGGATTTACAGATGATTTTTTTAGGCGTCGCGCAGGCGGTCATGTAGACGCCTAACAAAATGTATTTTTTCATTTGAATATCTCCTTTGATGATCGGGATTTTTGCCTCGTCAAGACTGACACTCAATCAAAATACCCCGCTGTTTGATCATCGCTAGCATCATAGAGTATTTCCTGTTGGTCGTCGATTTGCTTTATATTATAGGTGGAGGTTTTATGAATCGATACTTAGCCACACTTTTAGCAAGTTCGCTCGTCTTGGGGTTTTCGACTTTAGGGGGTGCGCAGACGCCACAAAATACGGTAAGCCCGACGGCAGGAACCATGACTAACCAAACGGTCCCCATGAACAATAGCACGGTGCCAATGAATAACTTGCCTGCGAATACGAACGGTGCGCCAACTGGTAATTCAACTTTAGGCCCCGCGGGTCGTCCTAATATGGAACTGGCCCCTTCGACAACTGGTACAATTAATTCAATGACCTCGAGCACGATTTCTGGGGACGCAACCGGAATTAATCGTAATCTACAACGTTCTAGCAATGGCACCATTAACCCGAATCTGCCACCCAACACGACCTCGCCTTTGCCATCGAATACAAAATAGACAGTTGGTCGGGCCGGCAAGAAATCTTTACCTGGTGGGTTTTTAAAAATTTTAAGAATCCACCATTCTAGGATATAAGAGTCTTACGTAAGGGGCTTTTATGAAACGATCACTATTTATTTTAATATCTTTAACGGCAATATTTTCTTCGGCACAGCAAAGTGGCGATTTGCTTTTAAAAAAATCACTCATTTTGAAAACCCCAAGCCTTGAAAAGGTTCTTGCAAAAACCGAATCTAATATTAAGGTATTTGCTGATAATTTTAACGTAAAGTTAGATTCGGGTTCGAAAATTATTAATCCTAAAAAAGTTGGCGGCACTCTGATGCAGCCGGTATTAAATATCACTATTCGAAAGTGTGTCTTCTTATTTTGCCAAACGATTGATCTTGATGCGGAATTTGATTTAAAAGTTGTTAACGGTCCCTGTGATTTCAATTATGAGCTTAACGTCGATTTACAGCGTTCAAGCCAAATGCTAACCGATTTATACTCGCGCATCGTTACGCAAATCTGCGTCAAGAAAAACGCCACTGGCGGAACGGCCGCATTACAAGTTGATCTAATTCATGCGCCGAACTACCAGTCGGGAATTGTTCAAAAACAAGCCTTCAGTTTAATCAGTCTTCAAGGGCAAAGCCTGCTCGAAACTTTTAAATCGGTCATGCTCTTAAACGGAGTGACCGAAATCCAATAATCAGTATCTATTTTTCTTGGAACGACCTTTGCTTAAACGAGATTGCTCGTCTTAAAAAGCCAAAGTAACACCGTTTTTTCCAAGGGGAATAATTATGAAATCAGTATTGTTAGTTCTTTCTGCCGCTTTTGCGTTATCCGCAAACGCTGGCTCCAAGCAAATCATCATCGATGGTTTAAAATCGCAGTATAAAAATCAACTCAGTGCCGAAGTGTCGCACACGGAATACCGCCAAGAGCAGCGTCAATCGACTTGCTCGCGGCAAGTTCCCGACGGTTCCCACCAAGAGTGTCGCTACATTCCCGGGAATCGCGAGTGCCACGAAACTGGTGGCGGCCGGCAGTGTCGTTACGTCGGTGGTGGTCAAACCTGCGGCGAAACCCCATCGGGACGTCAGTGCCACGACCTACCGGGACACGAAGAGTGTTACGATACACCGGGAAACCGGCAGTGTTACGACACTCCCGGATATCAAGATTGCTACAACGTCATCGATACTCGTACCGAATATTACTCATGCATTGAAACTATTAATGTCCCTTACACGGTGAAAGATGCCGACATCGAAAATGAAATTGTGGTCGACGTTGAAATTAACCGATCACTACCAAGTGGGATTCGTGAAGTGATTGACCTTGTACAAAACGGAAAAGAATTTTCGTTAAAGTCAGTTCAAAGCACATCGAAGGTTTTAGTCATTGCGAATTCAAAGCAAACTGAAATCTCAAACAATGGGCGTTTGATCCGACAACAAACTCAGGTATCGATAAAGCTTTTAGACCGGGCTGCGGAGTTAGGCGCATTTCTTTCGCCGGTGAGCGAGATTTCGTTCGACGCGAATGGGCTTCAACTGACAACGGGCTTAATTACGGATGCATCCCTTCTAAAATTTGACCTCGAAGTTAAGCGAAACAAACTATTAGGTAAGGACGAAATGATTTTACAGCGCACGTTGACCCAAAGTGAAGTGACGTTTACCAACACAGGCAAGCAGACCCTCATCAACGTTGATTTTCAGAAACTCGGAATAACTGAAAAAATTGATGGAAAAAAAATCAAGTTAGCTTTTCAAATTCAGTTAAATGCCGATCTCGGACATGTCGTTAATCGCCAGGACGTGCCAAATAATCTTGTCATTCGTAAAGAATCCGAAAAGAAACTGTAGTCCGTCTCCTTTTAAATCGACTGAAATCGCGGGCGACCCCGCGATTTTTTTTTGGCTGTGGCCCAGATTCCATAAACCCATCAAAACCCATCATACTTCCCAGAGTGCCTTAGTCGTAAGCTAACTCAATTGCGACTATCTTGAGTTCAGGAGGTCGTATGAATAAACTTTTTGCCTTAATTCCCGCTTTGCTACTTTTGGTCGGCTGTAACTACGGCCAACAAAAAAGCCTGCAACTAGAACCTTTAACGGCACCGACCACAGCCTCTGCAAGTCTGAGTTACAAGTTAGTTCTTGAGCGGGCTTTGCAAAAAAGTTGCGTTGGTTGCCACTCGACGCCTTTAGGCAATAAGGGCGGATTGAACCTAGAAACGTACGAAAATATTTTTGCCAATAAAGATGAAATCCGCAGTCGGGTCAGCGGTCGCACGATGCCCCCGGCATCTGTTCCGGCCCTATCTAACGAGCAGGTGGATTTGATCCTAGCCTGGATCGATTCCGGCGCGCCGCGAGTCCCTGGCGATCCGCCACCGACTCCGGTGGAGCTACCAGTTGTGGAGCCACCAGTTGTGGAGCCCCCAGTTGTGGAGCCACCCATTTCTTTCGACGATGTTCGCACGCAGGTTTTGCAAGTCAGCTGTACAACCTGTCACGCAAAGTTTGTGAATTACGAAAAAGTCTTTCCGAAGATCAAGGCCATTAAATCTTTGATTGAATCAGGGGCAATGCCCATGGGTGGGGTCCTGACAGACCAGCAAAAGTCTTTGATCCTAAATTGGATTGAAGCGGGCGCGCCGGAAAAGCCATAACGATAAAAAGTTGACTTGGGGTCAAGCCGTTAACAGAACCTAAAGTCCGTTGTCAAAGTTCAGAATTTGCTGAAAGCTATGAGCAGCAAAAAACTTCGAATTGGCACGACGGCAAAAAGGCGGACCCTCATGAAATTAGCGATTGAATTACGTAGCGTTGTTCACGAGTCCGTTGCGTTGTTAGGGATCGTCATCAAACGCGAGCTTGGTTCTGCAAGCTATGCGAAAATCGAAAGCATTCGTCAGCAGATGGCAGAGTTAAGGGAAAGCAGCGATGAAAGTTCTTTTAAGCAACTGAATCAGCTGTCGAAGGAACTTTCGAAAAAATCACCCGGCCATCGCTACGAAATTGCGCATGCGTTTACCCTTATGATTGAAGTGATGAACGTTTCGGAAAACGCGTACCGTAGCTACCGGTTAACAAAGCGAAATAAGGCCCCCTTAACAAAATATAAACCCGATAGTATTACTTACGTCTTAACGGCGCATCCGACCGAGGCGCGGTCACCGCAAAACATTGCCATCTTTCAACAGATTCAAGATTTACTGATTAAAGTTTTAAAAAATACCGAGCCCGGGAAAAAAGTAACGTTTGATTCGTCACAAAAAAGCGATCTTCTACATCTACTTGAAGTCGCGTGGCGTATGTCGGTGGTACGTAAGCGTTCGCCGAAAGTAAAAGATGAGGCGACCGCACTTTACGGTCAAGTGTTTCGGGACGAAATCTTATTTGCCTTGATGGACGCGAATGATCGTAACATTCCGTTTCGCTTACATAGTTGGATCGGCGGCGATAAGGATGGTCACCCGGGCGTTGATGAAAAAGTTCTGATGCAAAGCTTAACGATTTCGCGCGGCCAGATCTTGAAATTAGTTTTAAGGCTATTGCACGAGGTACGCGCGACCCTTGATCTGTTATCCATCAGTCATCTTGAACAATTACTTTCAAAAAATATAGCGGTGCTTAAAAGCTGCCGAACCTTAAAAGCCGGGGATATTAAAAAAGTAGAAATCGTGCGCTTGCAATTTTTTAAACTAAAATCGGCATACGAAAAAAATTTCGGTGAACTTCACCCGGCACTAAGACGGATCGAGCAGCTTTTCGAACTTTTTCCGGCGCTGGTCATTCCGATGGAGCTTCGTGAGGCGTCAGATGTAATCATGGCGGTTCCTCCGAAAAAAGGATTTCCCATTGATCGAATGCTTCAAACAATTGCGTCCCTTTCAAAAGGATCGGACCCACGTTTTTACGCGCGTTCATTTATCATCAGCATGTGCGAATCAGCCTTGCACATGCGAACGGCGGCTTTGAAACAAAAAGCGGTGTTCGGCGAAGTCAGACTACCGGTGGTTCCCCTTTTTGAAGAAGCCTCGTCGCTTGCAGAATCGGACCAAATTATGGCGCAGGTTTTTCAAGATCCACTTCTTAAAAATGCGATTCATCAATTTTGGGAATCAAAAGTAGAAATGATGGTGGGGTATTCCGATTCAAGTAAAGAGGCAGGGGTGCTTCCCAGTCGCTTAGCGATCGCCGAAGCTTTGCCTCGCCTAGAAAAAATGTGTCGGAAATTTCATTTCACTCCGGTGTTTTTTCATGGTTCTGGAGGCAGTGTAGATCGCGGTGGCGGCCCCATCGATAATCAGACGGCCTGGTGGCCCAAATCGGGAGTGGCCAATTACAAGGCCACGGTGCAGGGCGAAATGGTCGAGCGCTGGCTTGCAAGTCCGATGATCGCAAAACGCCAGCTTGAGAAAATCGCGTTGAGTTCAAGTGCCGTGCTTCGTAAAAAATTTTCGGCTCTGCATGACCCTTCACTCGACGCCTTTGCGGAAAAAATCACGAAAGCTTACCGCGCAAAAATAACTGCGGCCGACTTTTTACAGGTCGTAGCCGGAGCCACTCCTTATTCTTACATGAATTATTTAAAAATTGGTTCTAGGCCCGCCAAACGAACGCAAGAGCTGACCGTCAAAGGTCTTCGCGCTATTCCTTGGATATTGTGCTGGACGCAAACGCGGCTTCTGTTTCCTATCTGGTGGGGAGTCGGTTCCGCCTGGACAATGTCCAGCCCTCAGGAAAAGAAGATTTTGCAAAAAGCCTTTCATTCGGAAGAGGTTTTTGCTTCCTACGTCAAGGCGCTGGATTTTACTTTGGCGAAGGTTGAAATTTCGGTCTTTAAAACTTACCTCAGTCAAAGTCGGCTACCCGCACAATTGATCGAAACATTTTCTCGCGAAGTGGACGAAGAATTCCAAAAAACTTTAATCTTTTGTAAAGCAATGACCGGTTCGAAAGAGTTACTCAGATCGAAACGCTGGTTACAAGAAAGTATCCAACTGCGCGCGCCGATGATACATCCCCTTAATCTGTTACAGATCATCGCGCAAAAAAACCGCGAGATCGATCTTCTGCGCTTAACCGTCACGGGAATTTCAAGCGGCATGATGTCCACCGGCTAGGCGCGGCCGGCTAGGCGCGGCCGGCTAGGCGCGGCCGGCTAGGCGCGGCCGGCTAGGCGGCCGGATAGGTGTGCGGCCGGATAGGCCGCCTCCTACGCACCGAAACAGAGTTGGCCGTCCGATTCGGGTTGCGGCTGTCGCGTTTCCTGTTTGGCTTGCTTTCGGCCGCGGCTAATTAATTTTAAAACTCGTACGATTTCTAAAAGTCCCACGTACTGAGGTTGATCATTTCCGCTTTCGATGTCCGTAAAAAATTCCTCTTTCGATGCGTAGTAAAGAGGTGAGTAGCTTTCTTTGAATTTTCCCATAAAATTCCTCCATAGAGCTAACTTACATATAATTTACATACCCGTCAAGGGGGTCCAGCCTTTTTATGATTAGGAGTTATTTTCTGTGTAGATCTACATTATTATCTGAACATGGCCGTGATTACCCGAACGCAATTTTATATTTATCTTGGATTCATGGGCGCCGTTTTCTTTTTTTGTTTGCGGGGCGATCACTGGTTTCCGTTAGTGGATCACGCGAACCTTGCCTTTCACGAATTTGGTCACCCTTTTTTCGGGGCCTTCAGCCAAACGTTAATGGTTTATGGCGGAACGATTGCACAATTAATTTTTCCAACGGTCGTTGCCTTTCAATTTTTTCGAAAAAAAGATTCATTCGGCGTTGCGGTCGGTTCGTTGTGGGCTGGGCAAAATTTTTTTAATATTGCGCGATATATGGGTGATGCCAGAGCGCAAGAGCTTCCCTTAGTTGGTGGTGGTGAGCATGATTGGACCGAAATTTTTTCGCGTTGGGGTTGTCTGCAAAACGATGTTCGCATCGCGGATAACTTAACGAAGTTAACCGCGCTGGCTTTGTTGGGAATAGCCTACTGGCTTTTTACAAAGATCGAAGATTAATTATTGGATGCGAACGTACATCGCCGAGTTTTGCGCACTGGTCATGATCATCAAGTTTTCTTCAAACGAGACTTCAACAAGTTGATCGTTCACCTTAAGCTGGCCCGTTCTATTTAAAAACCGGTCAATGGAATAAGTAAAATTTTGCTGATTCATGACCCGACCCTTTCCCGAACAATTTGAAGACGGGTAGGTCATGTAAGATGAGTCCGCCTGGCCTGCGCCATGAATGGTTAAAATTTCCTGGCTGCTGGTGTGGACCTGAGCTCCGGCTTCGCATGTTTGCGATTGCCAAACGCCGATGGCTAGCGAGTCGAACCGGTTTGGATCTGAAATGATGACTTGATTGATGCGGGTGTACCGAGCGTGCAGACCATTGGCGGAAATGACGTCCATCGTTCGGTTGAAGATCGAAATTTGCAAAGTCGTGCTAGCTTCTCCCGCAACCGCTAGTGTGACCGGCGTTAAATTATTAACCATAACGCCTTCTTGATATGTAAAACTTTGAACGGGCGTCGTGCCCGAATCAAATCCGGAACAGCTTGCATTACGATAAAAGGTCCGAAATCTAGTGCCAGAGTGAGTGCTTGAAAGTTCTAAAGTCTCTTTGTAATTACCTTCTAGCCCAGCGATGCAGTCCGAAATCCACTTTCCCGCAAGGGCTTGACTAAATTCACTGACCGGCGGAGTTGGCGGGTTCACTGGCTGAGTAGTATTTCCGCCGCCCCCACCCGAAGAGCATCCCGCGGCAAGCAAGATAGAAATGCCTGAAAGTGCTAATTTAAAAAATATTTTTTTCATTTTGTGAGTCTCCTTCGGGATGAACTAGCTTGGTTAATTAACAGACTCAATAAAATACCCGTTATCTAGGCCGTGATTATTTCGAGTTGAATGAATTTCAGAACAAGTGTCATTCTGCGTCTTTTTTCACGGACCTTTATAGACCATACTAAAAGCATGCCAAGAATTGCGTGCTTACTTCTACCGTTAATCTTTTTTAGTGCTTCGCTTCAGGCGAAAGAAATTATAACGCTGTCGGAAGCCATTCCTTATCTAACCCAGCATCTTGACCTTTTTGATAACCAGACTTTGTATTGTTCGTGCGCGATACGAAAACAAAGCGTTGATCTTGATTCTTGCGGGTACAAAGTGCAAGGGGATCGAAAGCGCGCGCAGACTTTAGAATGGGAGCACGTCGTTCCGCCCGTCGTTTTTGGTAAAAATTTTTTAGAGTGGCGGTACGGTGGCGAGAAGTGCGTGAAGAATGGAAAAAAATTCAGCGGGCGGGCCTGCGCCCAAACGAATCCGGAATTTCAAAAGATGGAAGCTGATTTATATAATTTATTTCCGGAATTATTTGAACTGAAATGGATGCGTTCAACTTACCAGATGGCAACGTTAGTTAAAAGCGCCCGCAATTTTGGGGGCTGCAAAGTCATGTGGGCCGAACAAAAATTTCAACCGCAAGAAGCTTCGCGTGGAGTCGTCGCGCGCACTTACATGAATTTAGATATGCGGTACAAAGACCGCGGGATCGTCACGGTTAAAAATCGTAAATTGTTCGAGGCGTGGGACCAAAAATATCCCGTGACCCGACTTGAGTGTTCGCGCTGGAAAGCCTTAGAAGCGGTAAACGGCTATCGTCATTATTTTGCTAAACGTTGTAAATAAAATTTTGAATGTCTGGTGAAAGTGATTTTATGACCGAAGCATCTTTGTCTTCAAGAATTTGAGTTTGAAGTTTTGCAAGCTCCGGGTGTTTACTCTGCAAAACTGTTAATTCATGAGATGTCTTGAAGCAAACTCCGTCGCTGGTTTGAATCGCCTCGCAGCCTTCATTTTTCAAGAAGTCTAAAAGTTCCGGCTGGCTGACGGGTCCGGCAAGTCCCATTTTTACAATGTAAGCTTTCATGGATTTCCAATGCTTTCGTTGACCGCTAATGATTTTTTAGCAAGCCTTTGTAATCGTTCAATTGAAGATTTCGCAAAATACTTTTGTAAGCGACGACCAAATATTTTAAAGCCCGTGCGGAAGAACCAGTTGGGAATGCGATCCGGCTTAGAATAAGCGTCGATGTTAAAAGTGACCTCACCGGTGCTTTGATTCTTGTTAATTTGAAAATGAATCTGTCCAATTTCGAAATGGCCCTTTAAAGTACGATACGAATATCCCCAAACATTAACTCTTTGACCTTGATCATTCGTTTGGATTTCATCAACGACCGCCGTGACCCGCACGCCGAACGTAAAAGTGAAATTTGCAAAATGTCCAAACATCAACATGTTCCGGCCGATTAAAGGCTGATCAGGATCGTAAACCGCGGTGATTAGTTTTGGGTCGGTGAACTGATAGCGGGTCAACGATTCTTTGGCCTTCATAAACGGTCCCGTCGGTAGAGGCTCTCCGGAAGGTTCGACCGCCAAGATGGCTTGGTAGCTATCGATAAACCAATCTTTTTTATCGACCGAGTCGTGGTAAACTTTTTCGTCGTAATTATAATCTAATACCGAAAGTTTTTGGATTTGTTCTTGGTAAGCGCGCCAAGCTAGATCGTTTCCCATTGGCCTGTTTTCTCATCCTGTCGTTCCGTTAGAACCGAGACGTCGCTGCAACTGTAATTTTGATTTTGAATAAGGTGATTAACTACATCTGAAAGATTTTTACAGAAAGAAGTCCACATTTCAGTTTGCGCTAACTTTGCGATGGGGATTTTATCGTAAACTAAATTGACCACGGCGTCGCGACTACGGGCCAAAGATTCGATTTCGAAAATGAAATGTTGTTCGTCTTTCTTCTTCATTTCAAAACGAATCTGTCCGGCCTCAAGGTGTCCTTCTAAGGTCTTAAGCAAAAAAGACCACTCATCGACACTTTCTACTCGGACCGGTCCATCCCAGGGCCCGGTGATGTGGATTTGAAACTCGTCGCCCTTTTGCAATTTCTTGGACTCGCCCTTGGTTTTTTCAAATCTAGCCAGTAACTGTGGAGAAAAACGATTCAGATCGGCCTTTAATTCGTTCATGGCTTGCCGTGCTTCTGACTCGGTTAAGCTTAATGTGATTGCATAAACGCGGTGATAAGTTGGGCCGTAACCGTGTTCTAATTTCTGGGTGTGAAGATTTGATAGTTCCATGGGGTTCCTGACTTCAAAAAGCATGCTTGCCATCAAATGCCCTAAAAATTATTTCAAAATAAATAACGGGGAATTTTGGGAGTACGGTTCGTCTAACCCTACATTTTCGAAAGGGCCCTGGTTAAAGAGGCGGCCACCCTTTTCGCGAAATGATTCTTTTGAGCGGGGGTTCGAAGAGTCTTTAATAAACCTTGATTCATTTCAAGTTCGATACCCACGTATTCAGAAATTTGGAGGCGGTTCCTAAAGTGCGTTGTTAATCCCTCATCTGACCCTTTGTAAGGATTATTTCTAGCCATTTTGAAATATGGAAATTCGCGCCGCAATTCTTGAATCCACACGGATGCAAAAAGTTTCTCTAAGGGTTGCTTCGGATCGTAAAGCAAAGCAAATTGCATAGGTCGTAATTGGCCATCAAGGTTGTCGGTCATCGAGTGCACGGCAATGTGGTAAATTTGATTTTTTTTCTTCGATTCTTTTAGGACCGCTTTTTCGACCTTATTCCAATGAGGCGTATAATACTTGGCGATAATTTGGTTTTTAACGGGTTTATCTAATGCTTTGGTGAATTCGCTGAACAAAGTTTGACTGTTCAAAAATCGATTTAAATCGATCAGCAAACGAGTCACCTCCGAGTAAATAAGCTGCACTTTCAGAATTTTCTGAAGTTCAAAAGCGATCGCCAAGGCGCCAATATCTAAACCGCGATGGGTCCTTAAAACTTTCTGCTTCCCCGTAAACAAGGATCGAAATTCCGGCGGAATGAGGGCGCCGCCGTGCTCGCAGGTCAAAATAATTTTTTTCATTCGCCACGATAATGCCCCGATCAGGGCTACGGCGCAAATACTTTTAGACCTAGACGACTATTTCGAAACTAAGATAGGATCTATACAGGAGACCTTAAGTGATTTCAGAAAAATGGCACGCTCGCATACGACAGGCCGTACAGGTCATTGAAAAATTCGCCGATCGTCTTTGGTATCCAGAGTTTTTAGGCGTGCTGTCGTTCTTAGATACCTTCATCATTATTCTACCGAACGATGGAATTTTAATTTCGAGTTCGATGTTAGTACCGAAACGGTGGTTTTCTTTAGGACTGTGGGTGGGGATCGGCTCTGCGCTAGGAGGCATGGCTTTAGCGGCCCTAGTGCGCGTTCACGGGATGCCCTGGATTTTAGAAATTTTTCCGAATTTAACCGATTCAAAAGCTTGGACCGTATCGCTTCGCTTCTTCGAAGATTACGGCCTTCTGCTGGTTTTCTTGGTGGCGTTAATGCCGGTCATGCAGCATCCCGCACTGATCCTCGTCGCACTTTCGCAGACGGCATTCACAAAAATTGCCCTTGTCGTATTTGCCGGCCGCTTAATCAAGTACTTGGTTTTAGCCTACGTGGGTTCGCACATGCCAAGACTCGTGAAAAAAATGTGGGGCTTCAAAGAAGAACTGAAAGACGCCGGTATCGCGGTGGACGAACCTTAGCTTATTCGAATCTTACCGACACAAGGAAATTTTTCATAATCGGGCCTGAATGATTGAATCTTCGTCGGCCTTTGTTGAATTTTACGATTGATCGCTTTATAAATTTGTCTCACTCAAGGAGACATATATGAAGTTCTTTTTTGCCTTTGCTTTCGTCGTATCTTTACAGGCCGTTGCGCAGGAAATGGAAAACCTGTCTAGCGCACCTGCCGACGCCGTTCTGTCTGAGCCAACTCAGCGTTCAATGTCTCAAGCCCTCTACTTCCCTGGTGCCGGAATGAACCAAATTACGGTTCAACCAATTCTTTCCCGTACAGAATCGACTTATACTTTTTCCCGATCCGGCTCTACAGGGTCGGAAGTGCAGACTGAACAAACGACTCGTCTAGCTTACGATTATGGATTTTCCAATAAAGACCTAGCTATCGGATTAGCGACCGGGTTCGGTTCAAAAACTCACGAAACAGACTCGAATGGCAAATATAACTTCTCTGGAATGGAAGACCTGACATTGAAGATTCAAGGGTTATCGCGCCTTCAGGACACCCAAATGATATACGGTGCGCTTGTTTCAACAAACTTAAGCGATAGTAAATTTGCTTACAAAAATGAATCGGGCACGATTAATTCGGGAGGCTCTGCGCTAACTCCTTTTGCCGGAATTGAAATGGCGACTTCATTTGGCTCGGCCGGGGGGCAAGTGAGTTATAAAATAAAAGGGGATCGAAAAATATACGGTCGGGCCGGGGAAGTAGAAACCACGACGGGCGGTAACGAAATGATTTTGAGCTTATTTAGCGAAAAGAAATTTGTCGTGAATTCAATGGGGCTAACGGGTTCCTACACGAGTCGACAAGCGGGATCGATCGATTCTACCGAAGATGGTAAGGAAGATTATATCGGGTTGAATTATTGGCAGGTAACGGGTTATGGACGCATCGAAATGAATTCGGTTTTAAGTTTGATGCCGATGGCGACCTTCAACCAAATTTTAACTAAGGATTTTAGCTGGGGTTCGTACGATAAGCGAGACACGACAACTTATTCGCTTGCGGGCCTTGTTACTTTTTAATTACGGGCCGAGCACTACAAATAATACGACCCGCGGTCGATTCACAGTCCACCGTTTCGCAGGGGCCTACGACCATCAACGAATGACTTTGTTCGTTGAATTTATTTGGGCAAATTTTTGCGTCGTGGATGATGCCGTTTAGGTGAAACTGTTGCATTTCACTTTCAGAAAGTTTGCGCGACGTTGGCGCGTGGGTGCAACTGCCAAGACAAATGCCTAAAATGAGAAGTATTTTCTTGTTCATTTCGAAAGAATGAAGGGTTCAAAACATTGGGTCAACAAAGAGTTGACGCCAAATTTTTAACATTGAAAAATAAACGGCATGAAACACCATACCGGAAGACTAATTGATCATGTCCACATCGTTGTGGCGGAGGCCGTCGTGATTACCCCCACAGGCGAAAGCGAGTGAAGTTATACTTTGTTCTAGCTTCAATCTTTTGGTTCAATTTTTCCTTCGGGGCCAATGGTTTCAGCAATTTTAATCGCGCTAAAAAATTTCTAAACGAAAACTTAGAATCTTTCGATCACAAAACCGTTTACTGCGGTTGCAAGGTAATCGATCACCAGAAAGTCGGGCGTACGCGCTAAGCGGAAAACCCCGACCGTGGACCTTAGCAGTTGTGGCTACTTCGTGCAGGGCGATCCGGCCCGGGCCGCAAGAATCGAATGGGAACATGTGGTCCCGGCAGAAGCTTTCGGACAAAGTTTTATTGAATGGCGCCAAGGGGCGAATCATTGCATCAAAAAAGGAAAACGGTTCAAGGGAAGAAAATGCGCGCAGACAAATGCCCAGTTCAACCGGATGGAATCAGACCTCTATAATTTATTTCCAGAGGTCGGTGAGCTGAACGGACTTCGTTCGAATTATTCGATGGCGGCGCTTAGCGAAAGCGACCGAAATTTTGGAACCTGCGCGGTGAAATTACACGACCGAAAATTCGAACCCGCGGATTCGGCTAAAGGGATCGTGGCGCGCGCCTACTTAAACTTTGATCACCAGTACCCCGATCGCGGGATTGTCTCGAATAAGAATCGACCGCTCTTTGAAGCTTGGGACAAATTATTTCCGGTCACCGAACTTGAGTGCCACCGCTGGAAAAAATTTGAAAGTAAGAACGGATACCCGCACTCTTTTGCGGGGCGCTGTTCGTAATTGCGCGCGGCTCGGGGCAAAATTCTTTAGAAATATCGACGCGAGCAATTGGTTTTAATTGGCCGGGGCATAGTGGTTGCATCGCCATTTATTTATGAAAGCACTTTTTATCAAGACCGTTGCGGTCCTCGCAATATTTTATTCGATCAACGCCAAAGCCATTCACTTTGAAGAATTAGCCTGGGTCAATCAGGACCAGGGTCTACAAGTTGAATTGAATCAGCAGACGGTTCTAAAAACTTTCGTTGAACCTCAGGCGTGTAAAGCGACCTATTGTTATGATTACGTTATTTGCAGTTTCAACCGTAACGACATCACTGGAAAAATTACTTTTGCAATCACGCGCATTGATGGGGCGTCTATTTTCTTTAAGAAAAAACTTAATTTTGATGTCGAACATTTCGAAACTCTGCCACCGATATGTGATATACAAAACCCATAAGTAGTGAAATGATAAAGCGATGAAATTAACTTTTTGTTTTCTATTTTTAGTCGCCATAACCTCTTGCCAAAATCCGATAACGAAGGCCGTGCGCAATGTCGAGTATTCGGCTTACGAGATGGTTGGCGTTCAAAAACGAGATCTGCTTAAAACTCGAGTGAACGATGCGCGCGATGAACAAAAAGAAGCGGGCGAAAATTTTCAAGACGCACTTCAACAACTTAAAAAAGTTTATGGTTTCGAAGGCGGGGCGCTCGAGAAAAAATACGATGCGTTGAAAGAATCCTACGACCGGGCCTTTCACCAGGCGGATTCGGTTCGAAAAAGTATTCGCAAAGTTGAATACGTCGCGGGGGATCTTTTTAAAGAGTGGGACAAAGAAATAGACCAGATCGAAACAAGTAGCTTAAAGCAAAAAAGCCGTGAGCAGTTGGTTGTCACGCAAAGAAAATATAATGAACTTCACGAAAAATTAAAATCCTCAGAACGTCAAATGGATCCCGTACTTCGTAAATTAAACGACAACGTGCTTTATTTAAAACACAATTTGAACGCGAAGGCGCTGGCTTCCTTAAAGACAGAAACCGGACGAATTCAAGGTGATATCGAAAGCCTTATCCGAGACATGAATCAATCTATCGAGTCTGCAGAAACCTTCATAAAAGACATGCCATAAGCCCTGTGCTCAAATTAAATCTCAAGAATATATTTGTCATTGATGGGGTGGGTTCTTTATTAAGTTCTGTTTTGACTGGCTTAGTGCTTCCGTTACTTTCTAATCTCGTGGGTTTACCGGTTTCGGTCTTGCATGGTCTAGGTTTTTTGGCCTTAACTTTCTCGGCCTATTCGTTAGGTTGTTTTTTCTTCGTCAAAAATCACAAGCTATGGATGCTAACTTTGATCGTGGTGGCGAACTTATTTTACTGTGCGATTTCTATAAGACTAATGGTAACTTCAGAACAGATCACCGACCTTGGAACAGCCGTCCTGATCGCCGAGATTTTGGCAATTTTAGGCGTGGTGGCCCTGGAACTTAAAGTTTACCGTTCCCATGTGATTCGGCCTGTGTCCTAATAGGGAAACCACGACGGAGATCCCCATGGAAATCAAAACTTTTTTAGCCTTCGCAGTTGTCATTTCATTAACGAGTCTCGCATCGGCCAACATGATCGGTACCGACGGACAAAATTTCAATCCCACAACGAATGGCGTTGATTTCGTAACGGTGCAATCCGCCCGAACATTGGATCCGGGAATTTTAAATTTCGGACTTTTTCTAAATTATGCCGTGAACTCGCTGTCTTTTTTGGATGATGCCGATCCTAAAGCGATTCAGAATCGAACTAAATTCAACGACAAATTACTTTCTGCAGATTTGAATCTGGGGTTGGGGATTACGAAATATCTAGACGTTGGTTTAAGCCTTCCCTTTTTATTGAAACAAGAAATCGCTAACGATAACCAGGTCGCCTACTTTTCAAGTACCGGAAATACCGAGCAAAGGGTCAACGCGAAATTTAAATTTCATGAGGACGCGAATTGGGCCAACGCTCTAGTTGGCTCCATTAATCGCAACAACATCACCAACAATCCGTACACTGGCGCAAATCCTGGGCTAACCTACGATCTTGAGTTTGCCAGCAGCTGGCGTTGGAGCGATTCGTGGATGGGAGTCAACTTGGGGCATCGATTTCGAAATAATGGAACTTCGCTCGCGACGACCTTCGGGGTCGCTCCGCTACCGAATATGTACATTTATTCACTCGCTTGGAGCCGCCATTTGATTGAATCCGAAACGAAGATGATTTTTGAAATTTTTGGCTCGGCACCTTCACAAAATAATAATGATCAAAATCTGTCGGATCGAAAACTTTCAAATCTTGAGGCCCTTGCGGGACTAAAAAGAAACGTAACTGAAAATTTGCAACTTCACTTTGGCGGAGGCACCGAAATATTTCAGGGATTTGGATCGCCCGACTGGCGGCTTTATGCAGGATTAAATTGGACCATCGGACCCTTATGGAAGAAATCGATCCGCGATGAAGCCAAAAAAATGCGCGCGGCGAACCCAACGGTCACTTCGCAAAAATTCATTCTATCAAATTTACGTTTTCGTACCGATTCCGATGAATTAACTGAAGAGTCGGCAGCTGATTTGGCGCAAGTCATCGACGCGATTAAATCAACCGCAAATGTGGAAAGAATCTCGGTCGAAGGCCATACCGATTCCGACGGATCAGAAGCCTACAATCAAAACTTAAGTGAGCGTCGCGCGAAAACGGTAAAGCGCCTCCTGGTGACTAAAGTGCCATTTGATACTAACAAAGTAACATCGGCAGGCTTCGGAGAATCGCAACCCATTGCGGATAATTCTAATTACCAGGGCCGTACAAAGAATCGACGGGTGGTCGTTGATGTGTACACTCGCAAGGTTTCAGACGATCCAGAGACGTTGATTGAAATAAGATTAACTGAATAGTCGTTTAAGCACCGTTTGATTTTGATACGTATGAACAGATGTGTAGAAAAAAAATATTTAAATGCTATGATTGGAATTGAGAATAACGGGGGAACTGATGAAATTGAAGACAAAAACGGTAATTGGCACCGGCGCGTTCGCCGCATTGTTGTTGATCGCGGGCCAAAACTGCCAACCAAATTATTTTATTAAAGCGACCGGTGGTGACCAAGCGCAAGCCACGGGCGGCGCCGTGGATCCCATTTGTACGAAAGGCCAAGATTGCGCCGAAGACTTACCTCCAATTGCCGAATTCAAATGTAAAACAATTGTTCCAATTACATTAGCAGACCCGCTTGATGTTCCCGCTCGCGCGAACGATGGCGTTTGTTACTCGTTAAAAATTCTAAACGCTATCGCGAATAGCAAATCTTCACTTTCGCCAACGATGGATCAATCCGTCATTTCACGAGACCACGAGGGTACCGGGGGCTTACCGATGAACACGCGTCACCCATACGTGCTGGGTCGATCGATGGTTCGTCTGATCATGCAAGATCGTCGTTTCATTAAACTTTCGGCTTCGGGTGTTGAGCTTAAACCGATTAAAGTAGATAACTTTTTATTGGTAGGAACTTTTCCAGACAATGCTTCCCATTCGGCTGATGCATCATTTTACCGGTCTTACGGAACGGAAGATTCGACCATTCCCCAAACGAATCACATCACCTTAAATGATGAAGCAATCGAACTTGAAAGCTTCGGGCCGAGTGGAACAAGCACGATCACGGCATTAGACATCACAAACTTTATTCGTCCCATGACCATTTACGATTTAGATGTCAGAGCCTTAGATTGCGGATCGATCCGTGAGAACTCTGACGTGTATTTGTTATTTCAGTAAATTATTCTAAGCCGTCGCGGAGAAGTTCACGAAACGATGTGTACCATGGTTTCGAGTCCTTCCACGCGCTCAGTTGATAATCTGACCGCCCGGGGCTGACTTCCACCATTTTAAAAACTCCATCTTCACCGCGAGTTCCATTTGAGCCTAGATCACCCGTCATCGGTCCGTTCATCCAGCCGATGGTACCAACCGCAGGACCGATGTCATGGCGAACGACAAACACACTGGCCTGCTTCGCCGCGCGCACTAATCCGATCATCATCTGTTCCTGAACCATCTCGACCCAAGGGTAGTATGGAGTACCGCTTTCTCCGATTCCGCCAATTCGTATTCCTAATTCGTCGACGTATTTCAAGAACAGTCGATCGAAGCCATCACGTAATCCCGCGCGGGCCTGCCTGGCGTAGTGGGGCGGTAAAAAGCCGATCAGTCGGTTGCGGTCAAATCCAAAAAGGCGATGAAAGATGGCGCGTTCCGAAAGATTTAAGATCTGTTGAAGCGCGTCCGTCTCGCGTATTTTAAGACCGGCTTCAGACGCCGTTTTTTTTAAGACCGCGAAAAGTTCGCCATCATTCGCGACGCTGAGGCCTTTCTTTAGAAGTTTTCCATTTTCCGCAATTAGTCTATTCAGAAAATAATCGATGCGATGTTCATCGTTCGATTGCAGCCAGGCATAATTGAAGTTTGCGTTCTGCCGACGCAAGCGAAAAAGATCTTCTTCGCGAAGCCGCCATTCATTTCGAAGCCCCATCATTTTATCCAAGATAATGGCATCGTCCTGTCCAAGGAAATTTTCCAGGTTGATTTCATTGACCGATTTATAGTCCTGCCACATGGTCCTTTCGGTGTAGGGCTCGGAACGCTGAGCGTACGTTTTGAGTAAACCTAAAAAAGCCTCATCAGTTTTGACTCCCAATGCTTGGCGCAGTTTTTCCCCATGGTTTGCCGCAAATGTATGAACGATCGTTGGGACAGGAGCGGGTAGCGCAAATTCAGTCTGCTGATAGTAATCTAACATCAAGATGGTATCCGTTTTTGCGTCGCCATGCATTTCACGCGTGTAACGTTTGTGTTCTTCCTGCAAACTGCGAAGTTGGCTAACAATAAATCTTCGGGCTTTTTCTTGCGTGTGAGTTTCGGTAAATGCCGGCACCGAGACGTATTTTAGAATGCTGGCTTCCACTACTGAAAGGTGGCCGGCTTTTTTATTTCGTTCAAATCGATCGCGGATATTTTTGATGGAGTCTTTAGCTAAAGAGTCGAAGTTAGCTTTCATCAGATCGGGATCACCCAACATAAATTTGCTAACGGCAAAGCGCAAATCGCTTTGATGGCTGGGATAAACTTCGGTTGTCATCGCCTCGTTGTGAAAAAAAAGAACCCGACGACCGGCGGCCTTCAGCGCGGCCATTCGGATACGGACGTTGGCTTTAGCAATGTTAATGATGGTAGGAACGTAAAGACTCATCACATTGGGCGATCCCCAACGCGATAAACCGCGGTTCCAAAAATGATTAAAGCCGGCGAATGTTTCTGGCTCGTTGACGGGGTTGACGGCGGTGCGAGCCGCCGGCAAACGTCTCTCTGGTGGAAGGGCTTCGTTTTGTTGATTGAAAATTCTTTCTTCGCGAAAAATGGCTTGTAGGGTAAAGCCGGCGACCGCTTCGACGTATTCAACGAAGCGCGGGTTGTTCTGGTAGCTCAGTTGGGGATCGACGTTTCCGCGGGCGTCGTAATTTTCTAAATTCTGTAAGCCAGAAAAAAATAAGACCGCGTCGGTGATCGAAATGCCCCGGCGCCAAGCTTCTTTATGAAAGTCGATAAGGGCATTCAATGTTTCAGGTCGTAATAGATCCAGCTGATGAATATTAACGCCTACCCGAATATTATAAATTTTATTTTCAAGCGCTCGGTCAAGTAGGCGATCCCGCAAATATTTTTCTTCAAAGCCGATAAAATGCAGACTGTCCCACTGAAAGGACCCTGTCCAGGCCGCCCCTGATTCGATAAATATACCTGCGTAGCGATCAAGCCCTTGGTACGAATACGATTCATTAACTAATTGCATTGTGGCGGCGTCCCTTCGAAGTTCCGCTATTGAATAGGGCCGCATCGGAATGATTTTCGAATCAAAGTAAATGTCAAAGTCGGTATCGGGCCCATCGGCCTGCCCACGTTTTTCTAGAAGGGGTATCAGCTGTGTCGCCTTTTGCGCTTGCCATCGGTAGACCGCTTGGTTTGCGTTTGCAACTTCTTGGAGTAATTCATCACGTTCGTCAGCATGGCAGACTGGGCCTAATAACAAAATAAAAAAGGTCGTTTTGAAAATACATTTTAGTAGACTCATAATTTTCCTTACTGTTTTTTCTTAAAAGGGTAGGGCCGGGCGGCCAAAACCTTTTTCATTCGTTTAATAACGCCGGCAGGTTGTTCGGAAGGTAAAATTTCTTTGCGAGTTAAAACGCGTCCCGTTTTGGTTTCGATCAAGTGCAGTTTTCGTGTATGGTAAACTTCTAGTCCCGGCCGGTGACCAATACTTAGAACCGCCGAATCCGGAAGGTCCTCGGTGAATAAGCTCATCATGCGATGTTGATTTTCGTCATCCAACGCACTGGTTGCTTCATCTAGAAAAATCCATTTTGGTTTGTGCAATAGAACGCGCGCGAAAGCCAAACGTTGCTGTTGTCCCAAGCTCATCATTTTATCCCAACGCGCTTTTTGGTGAAGCATCGGAATAAATCCTTCAAGGTTCACGCGGGTCATGCATTGTTTTATTTTTTCAATGTCGGTATCAACGCCTGGAGTATTTGGGTACGCGATGGCGCTGGCCAGGGTACCCAACGGGATGTAAGGACGTTGCGGTAAGAACATCATGTCGTTCTCGGGAGGAAGATGAATTTGTCCGGAACCCCAAGGCCACAAGCCACCGATGGCGCGCAGAAGGGTACTTTTACCAGATCCCGATTCGCCGGTTAATAAAACCCTTTCGCCCGGGCGAATGTGGGCCGTCGCATTCGAAATAACGACTTCGCCTCCCAGAAGGCTGACCCGAGTATCTTGAAAAGACAAATGTTTATCTTGATGATCGCTAAGCCGAATTGTTTGCGGATTTTTTTCGTACTCTCCCATGGCAAGCAAAGCTTCCCGAAAAGTGACGACCCTGCTAAGAACGGCGCGCCAATCGGCAATACCGCGAAAGCTTTCAACGAACCAACGTAAAGATTGTTGCACTTGATTGAAAGCCCCGACCACCATCATCAACCCGCCGAAATTAAGTTTGCCTTGTAAAAAACCGGGTAGGGCAACCAGAACGGGAAGGATGACAACCATCCACCCGTGGCTAAGCGCGACGGTTGTCAAACGGGCGTTCGCGAAAGAAGTCACTTTCATATTACGAACGACATCTTTAAAATCAGCTTGGGCAATACGGCGTTCATCTTTTTCACCGGCGTAGAACGAAATACTTTCGGCATTATCGCTAATCCGAACAAGTGCGTATCGAAAGTTCGCTTCTTTGGTGTATCGTTCGTCATTAAGATCGATCAGCGGCTTACCGACTTTTACAACCAATAAAGATCCAAGGCCCGCATAAAGAAGCGCGAACCATACCATATATCCGGGAATTTCTACATTGTAACCCGCAATCGGAAACGATATTCCTTTAGACATTCCCCACAATACGCCGACGAAACTGACAAGCATTAAGGTCGCACGTAAGGCACCCATCATTAAGTCGCATGTGAGCTCGGTAAATTTTCGAACGTCTTCTTGAATACGTTGGTCTGGATTCAAACTTTCTTCAGAACTCATATTCAGACGATACGCGCGTGCAGGCCGCATCCATTCGTCCATCATTTGTGCCGTTAAATATTGACGCAGCCGAATTCTGAGCCGTTCAAGTAACCAGTTCTGTGAAACAATCAAACATAATAAAAAAAGCATGATGATAACGAAGATTCCTGACTGGTGCCAAACCAGCGGTAGATCTTTTTTCTCGACGGCGCCGAAGAAGGCCCCGTTCCATTCGTTCATTCTAACTTCACCAGCGGCGTTAATTAGTAAAATGGAAATGATCGTTCCCATGATCATGATAATACGTCTGAAGAAAATCGAATGTTGCATTGGAACAAATAAAATTTTAAGTTCCCGCCAAATTAAATGGAGATCGGCTTTTCCCTTTAGCTTTAACGGGACAACTAAATCTTCCGGGGGTGCCGGTAATACGCTGTAGTCATCGTTATGCGAGTTCATGCGTTTTTCCTTGCGGGGCGTTTGGAGTTAATTCACCTATTTTGACGAGGTTTGCAAATAGACCATTTTGATTCCGTAGGTCTTCGAAAGTTCCCGATTCAACAATACGTCCTTGTTCAAAAACCAAAATCAGATCTGCCGATATAACCGTCGACAACCGGTGGGCGATAACGAAAGTGGTTTTCTGTTGGTCTCGTAATTTCGCGAGAGCCGATTGAATTTTCTTTTCGGTTTGGTTGTCGAGCGCGCTGGTAGCCTCATCGAATATTAATATTTTTGAATTTTTTAAAATGGCCCGCGCGATTGCGATCCGCTGACGTTCACCGCCAGAGAGGGCCGCGCCCCTTTCACCGATCACGAATTCGTAACCTTTCGGCTTCGCCATGATAAAGTCGTGCGCCGCGGCGTCGCGAGCCGCCATTTCTACTTCAAGATCGGTTGCGTCTGGCCGACCGACGCGAATATTTTCACTGATCGATCGGTTGAATAAACCCGCTTCTTGAAACACGGTGGAGATTGAATTTCGTAAACTTTTTAAAGTAAATTCACGAATGTCTTCGCCATCAATCGTGATATTGCCGTTTTGTGGATCAAACAATCTTTGCAATAAAGAAAGGGCCGTCGATTTCCCGGCGCCTGAAAGTCCGACAAGGGCCACGGTTTGTCCCGGCTTCGCGCGAAAATTTAAATCAAACACGCCGAAGTCACTATTCTTAAACTGGTACGTAACGTGATTAAATGAAACTTCACCGTACGCCGGTACGATCGTTCGCGCGTTCGGTGTTTCGGGAGCGGCGCCGTCTTGATCAAGAAGTCTGAAAAAACTTTGTAATAACGGGGTTTGCGTAATGGTCCCCGAAACGAATCCAGAAATTTGTTCCAGCCTTGAAATCAAAAGCCCTGAAAAACTGACGAACGCAACAACTTGACCGGCCGTCATCCGGCCGTGGATCACAAGCCACGAACCCAAACTTAATATCAGGACCATCGTGATGGTTGATGAAATTCGCGTGATAACTGAAAGAATTCCCCACCAAGTGAGGATGGGATATTGAGCACGTAAAAGTTGATCCGCTAATTTCTGTAGATCGGCCATTTCTTCGCGCAGGCGCGTAAAACTTTGAACAATGTTCACATTCCCGATCACGTCGCCGATACGGGCAAAAAGATTTTGGTGATACTGGATGACTATTTCTTGTTTTTGGTAAGTTCTTTTAACGACATTAAAATTTGCAACCAGGTAAATTATGGCAAGCAAAAATAAAAGACCCGTCATGCGGTGATCAATATCCAAAGCGATGGGGGCTAAGAAAAAAATTCCGGCGATCGAAGACAAATGCTGCCGGATAAAGGAAAGCCAAAGATTAAAAAGCTGATCGGTTCCCGTCAAAATCGAATGCGCAATGCGCCCGCTGCCTTGTTCGGCATGATAACTAATCGGTAATACGATCACGCGTTCAAAAACCTGACCTAATATTCGCAGGCGCTGTCGGTGCGCTAGCCGGTCGCTCATGACCGCTAAGAAAACGCTTAAGATAATATTTGTCGCTCCCATCAGGCCCCAAATAGAAAGAATTCTAAAAACTTCATTTGGCTGACTTAAAGAATCGATGACGCGTCCAAAAAGCACAGGTTCAAGGATTTGTAACAAACCGATAACGAGGCTTGAGACAAGCAACGTAATGGTTAACGCTCGCTCGTCCGTCAGTAGCACTTTCATCGCGCGTGTATAGATCTGCCACGTGCTCATGTGGTCTTTTTGTTTCTTATCCATTAAAATGGAACCTCCAGATTAAGTCCTATGTCGTTTCTCCACCATCCGCCGCCATCTGAATCGTAACTATTCACGATCAATTTTGCTAGAAATCCCTTAGGCGTGCGGTACTGC
>CAXSEH010000003.1:0-8121 GCA_964236345.1 uncultured Bdellovibrionales bacterium | reverse complement strand
GGTATCGTGAGCTTGCAAAAAATTAATTTCTTGATGGAGTCCGTGGTAAAACCGTGCTTCGGTCCACCAATCTTTAGCAATGTCTGCGGCGACCACAAGACGCACGCCGAATGCTTCGAAATGTTTCGGGCTCCAATAATCGCCAGTTTGCCTTTCAAATTGCGTGTAGCCGCCACTTGCTCCTACTTTGACGTTGATTCGGCCGGTAAGTATTTCTCGTAAAATAAGGTTATCGACGGCGCGCTGACGATTGTGATCTTCAAAAAAAGTTTCGCGTACGTTACTACGAAATTGCCAGTGATTAATTGAATAGCTCTCGGCTTCAAGGAACATATTTTCTTGTGTCAAAAGGCGTGCATCGTCTGGTACGAGCCAACCCATGAAAGTAAAATCGTTGCTTCCTTCAAGTCTGATTTCGGTGTCCCGAATCGGCGTATAAATCAATTTCGAACGCCATTGATCGAGTTTACGGGTTTTCTCGTAAGTTCTTCCGAAAAAATGATTCAAAGTTAATTCAGTTTGTCCTAAAGACGTTGAAAGCATCCACTCGGGGTTCGCGCGCAAATCAAAGGATGTGATGTGACGTTTATTTTTAAAGCCGATCCATTCGGCCTGATCCTGCATCGTAAAGTATTCAACACCAATCCATTGCAAAAAATTTCGACTGCCTCGGCCGATGCCAATTTTTTCTTCGTCATGTCTAACTCGGTCTTTGTTTGTAATTTGCAAGCTAGAAGCGCGAAACAAAGGCGCATCGTCTGGCGTAACATTCGGAGCACTCACAGATGTTTGTGATTCTTGTTTAAGTGTAGCATTATCGGGGGACTGGTTTGGGGCAAAAACGTCGATCGGACTGTTCGAATCTGCCCCCTGATAGACTAAAATTTTTTCACGACCATAAGCCGTCACTCCTATGAATAAGAGTGGCGTGACTAAAAGTACACGAAGGCGCAACACAATCCATTTAAGATCTATATTAAAAGTATTTTTCAAATTTCACCCCAAAAGAAACAATCGGTTTTGCGAAAGCTGTGCCGGTTTGCCCGATAGGTATATCTTTCATGCCCCAAGGCCGGGGAGAAATGGTTCTTTTTTCGTGACAAAAATAAAACACTTTTTAAATTTTCAGTCGTAAACAGAGTTCGAAAAAAAACCGGCACGCGTTCTGCTTCTACGGATGGAGTTCGCAAATAAAAACATCAGGATTAACCTGAACAAAACAAGGAGAAATTGTGACTTTAAGAACTATACTACCAGCGGCATTATTGGCATTGGGATGTGTGACGGCGACCGCTGAAACAAATTCAAATGGCACGGGCTTATTTTTAGAACCGGGCGTAACCTATCAAATGAATGAAGCCAATACAACACAGGCCAACGTGCGCGGTTCAAATGCCGTGACCAAAGGTTTCGGAGTTGTGATGAAAGCCGGCATTCACGTTTACGATCGTTTTTTCGTGGCGGCAGACGGCCGTTACTCGATGCTTAAGTACAGCGACAACGCGAATGCTTATAACGAAAGCGCATCATCATGGGATCTTTCTCCAGTGATCGGTATGCAAATGCCGGACATTGGCGGTCGTCTTTTCGCGGGTTACATCGTAACCGGCAGCATGGACCCTAAAGGTTCAAACGGAGTTGACCCAATGCTCGAAAACGCCAACGGTTTTCGCGTGGGCGCAGGCTTAAAAGTTAATAATTATTCTGTTAACTTTGAATGGCAAACTCTTCGTTACGGTAAATCGTCATACGCTGCGGTTAACGGTGCAGGCCCAACCGATTTTGATTATAAAAGTGACGGTATCGTTGCCAGCGTAAGTTTCCCAATCGAATTCAACTAGTTCAGCTTGTGCGCGCTTTTTCGAATGGCCTGTTGCCTTTCGTTATGGGTTCAATCACTAAGCGCGCCTCTTTTTTTCTTTCACTTATTTAACGGGGCGGACCTATTTCATCACTTATACGATTTCTAACCGGACTGCTCAAACGCCTTTCGCAATTTTTTAAGCGGCGCAAAATTATCCTTAAATGAATTTCATGTTTCACATCTTATTTTCACCTCACCTTGCCATTGTTGCGTGATCCTGCAACGAATAGCTCTGGACGAGATATCTTTTCGTCGACGGGATTTTTCTTTAAATAAATAAATCCGTCGATCTAAGGCTTGATGTCAAAAACAATTGCGTTCACCAGCGTAGCCTATTTTAAAATCGAAGTTGCGGGAAGACTAGGGCGTGTGATAATTGAAAATAAGGACGTAGATCTTAAAGTGATTCGAAACCGCATTATCGACTTCAGCCCTTAATTTTCGACGGAGGTCAGGATGATTTTTGCATTAGGCTGGAAGGTTTTGTTGATGAGTATCATTGCGCTTTTAGCGCTGACTTTTATTTTACGGATGGCTGGTTGTAACGTCTTAATACTATAGCCGAACAGATTTTTCAGCTCGGCTTAAATGAATTATTTTTCTTATTTTGTCTGCAAAGATTTAGCGTGCTCGAGATGTTTTTGAACGGCGGCACTTGTTTGTTGCAAGTGGCTTTTTAATCCCTCGTCGGTCGCGCTTGGAATCAAGTTGTCTTTAATAACCGTTAATGCTTTTTCATGCATTGTAACTTGTTGCGCAACGTAAGCCTGATCAATGGCGTTCTTATCATTCTTTTTAAGATCTTTATTTGAATTCTTTGCGTCTTCTTTTAGGATCTTTGCAAGGTTGCTATCTGCGTTCCCTTTTAATTTTTTACCCATCTCTTTTGTGTCATCTTCATTTTTTTTGTGGTCAACGATCATCATCTTTGCAAAATCTTTGACGGGCGCCGTCTGGGCTTTATCTTTGGCAATTTTTCCGGCGTCGATTTCGCCTTCATTGATCGTGATCAAAACTTTGCTGACCTGGGCATCGGTCAAAGTGGTTCCATCCATTGGGTTTGCCGTCGCAAAATTCCCCGCCGAAACGATTAAAGTTAAAGCTACAATTTTTTTAAACATGTATGTTCTCCTTGAAGTTGTTTATGGATTCAATGTGCAAGGGTTTAGCCATCAGATAAGCAGCGGGCACCGTTAGGACTAGCGGGCTGATTTTTGCAGAATCAAAAAACGGGAGGGGCAAATGAAAGCTGTGCAAAACGGCATTTGGTTAGGGATTTTCTCGACGAGCGCAATGACCCTTGGATTTTTATATTTTTATAAAAAATTAGATTTAAGCGAACGTTCCTCGCTTCCTCCCGGTAGCCGGTTCTCGGAGTTGACCGCGCGTGTTGGAATCGATCAAACCTTAAGCCAGACTGGTCGTACGAATGCGGCCTTGGCCAGTCACTTCGGGTACGGAATTTTTTTCGCCGTGCTTTACGGCTTACTTCCAACCCGTGTTGAAGATCGACCGCTGCAAACCGGTATGGTCTACGGCCTTGGGCGGCAAGTTATTTTGGAATTATTCCGGCCCTTCAACTGCGGGCGCAGGCAAAAAATATTCCGCTAAAAGAACTTAGAAAAAAAGGGGACCAGATCTTTGACGGGCATCGAAAGGCGCCCACGGTAGATTGAGTTGAAAGAAAATGTCCGCTGGCTATGAATAAGCTATGCGGACTTTCACTGTTATAATTTAATATTTCTGGTTATCTTCGTCGCCGCTAACATTCACCAACACCAGTGAACCATTATCTTTCGCATACTTTTCGATCGCCTTAACGATCGATTGGTAGCTAGTCGGCTTTTCCCAGTTCATGATAGCGTTATATGAAATAATTGCGTTCTGGGCAATGAACGCAAATAACGAAGGTAAACCGTTATTAATAATATCTAAATTTTTCGTTCCGAGTGGATCGTTTGCTAAATCGAAATTTGCCTTTTGTTTAAAAAAAGCGTCGGTGTAGTAAGCATACGATGGCATATAGACTTCCTGGTTAATTTGAGTGAGCTCGTTGTAAAGCGAAAACGAAAAATTTGATACGGATAAGTTTATTTCGTAAAACGAAAAGAAAAATTTATCGGGCCGTTGTATTTTTGGTTCTTAAATGGAACCACCAATGATCTGATCGCATTTTTTTTGACACCCCTGTTTTATTTACCAAGGTGGGGTCTGAAGGTTGCAAATATCGCGCTTTTCGGTTAAGCTCGAAAACAAAGGTGGACACTATGAAAAATGGCATCGCGATCGTTTTATTCTCGTTTATTTCGGTAATCGTTTCGGCACAACCGGCTACGATAGCAACTGGACAGTGCATACAGATTCATGGCGATTCGCCGGTTTATGATCTCCAGCTTAAGAGTGACGGAATGTTGGTAACCGGTCAGATCTCTCGCAACGCGGTACCTTACCGCACGTTGGATTGTACGACTGAAGATTCGACGCTTGTTTGTGTATCCAAAACGGATTCTCAATTGCGAGTTGAAATCGGAGCTTCCCACGTCGCCCACGTTTTTGAAAATAATTTGATGGTTGTAAGCCTCCCTTGCATCGAACCTCTTTTAGGTCCTATTTCGAAGTAAGATTATCTTAAAGAAACCGGGCGTTAGGGCCGGTTGTGGCTGGTGAAAGCGGGCCTTTGCAATCACTGGCCGATGATTTTTACAAGCGACAAAGTCGTTAATGGATCTAAAGCGAAATTCCATTTTGCTAAGGCTTTTAAAAATTCTTGAAAATCTATTTCATCATGCGCCCGAACGCGGTTCGCAACTTTTCGCAAGTAACTTCCGTAGTTGGATTTGAAAGCCGTAACCGTTTGTGCCGCCTTAAAGGTGTAATCTTCCTGCAGGTTTGCGGCGGGACCCAGCGCTGATATTTCCGCCGCGATCAAGTAGTTGTAAGTTCTTGGCGCTATCTTTTTTAATATCGATTTCTTGACGTGAGTATCCGCGAATTTCTCGAATGCCACTTTCAAGGTCTGCCTTTTCTTCTTCGGTTAAATAATTTGCCTGAAACCAATTTTTGAGTGCAACTTCTAGATTTTTCGCGAACGTGACTGAGGCAAAATCTTTCACGTGCTGATTTTCATGAGCTAACGTGTATTTGTCGGCCGTTAGCGGAAGAACGATCACGCTGGTGACCGGCTTATGGGAAAGCCTTGCAACTTCTCGCGTAATTAAAAAACTTGAATCGAAGGTGCCCGCCGCCTTCCCGGTTCCTTCTGGTAAGTCTGCGAATATAAGGACGGCCCCATCCGTGACCAAATCTTTTACTAAATTAAGGCTGTGCGGAAGGCGTCCCAACCAAACCGAAGACCGCGAATCAGCCGTAACCGGAGCCTTTTTAAGAAGGTAAAAATATTCGGGCGCTCCGCTTTCGGTGAAGGGCGACGTGACTCTTAGCCATTGACCCTTAGCGCCCTTTTGTTCGAATTCCTTAATGGAAGCGTAAAACGCCGTTTTCCGAAAATCTGGCTCTAACTTTAAGGGCGCACCGCTGACTAGCGAAGAAATAGACAGCGCGACCATAAACGGCAGAAGGGTTAAAAATTTAATCATAATTCCTCCGCCAGTTACCAGTAGAGAGCCGCTGGTTCAATCCTTAAGAACTCAACAGCGTTAGATGCCATAATCAGTCCAAGTTGTTTGAATCAATATTTTATATGCCCTACAGTGTGGAAATGAAGTTTTTGAAACAGTACCAGTCTTTGTTCATGTGGCTGGCGGTGATCGCCCTCTTTTTTGTTCTTTGGGCTATGCTGCCGGTTAAATTATGGTTTGAAGAGTTCGGTCTATTCATGCGGGGGCTAGGAACTTGGGGAGTCATCGGATTTAGTTTGGTTTTTATACTGGGGACGGCGCTATTAGTGCCGGGGTCGATCATGACGATTGCGGCGGGGGCGGCTTATGGCTACTGGGGTTTTCCGCTGGTGATGGTGGCTTCTTTGATCGGATCGGTGATTCCTTTTTTATTTGCGCGACTTTATTTCCGAGAAAAAGTGACAAATTTTTTTCGTAAAAAACCCCAATTTGACAAGTACGCAAAGGCCCTTGAAACCGAGGGGGTTGTCGCCATCACCCTTATACGATTTAGCCCATTGATTCCCTTTAATTTGCAGAATTATTTTTTCGGCACCCTACGTATGGGACTGTGGAAATTTACCGTAACGACTATCCTGGCGATGTTACCGGGCACCTTTTTTTACATTTACCTCGGAATTTTTGGATTCGCGGAAAAAACCAGCCCGTTTGTCATCGCCGTTTATTTCGGTCTAGAAATTCTTTCAACTTTTGTTGGAGGATGGATGATGCGAAAACATTTGAAACAGTGATCCACCGCGGAACCTACGCCAAATAAGAACAAATTTAAATGCGGATCATCTTATTGGGATCATTTTGGAAGTGGTCCAAAAATAAAGGCGTCCGTTGCGGACGCCTTAAAAGAACTACTTAATTAAATCAGTTACTGCGTCTTCAGCTTTGTGCAAAAGATCCGTTGCCGCCGTCATGATTGAAGAAGGCGTCGTTTTTCGCGAAGATCGTTTAGCTTTGCGGGTCGTCTTTTTAGACGATTTTTTACCAGAAGATTTCGACGAAGATTTTCCCGAAGACTTCGAGGAAGCTTTTTTCATCGTTTTTTTCATCGACTTCTTAGCCGACTTCTTGGTCGTCTTTTTCGTCGACTTCTTAGATGATTTCTTCGTTGATTTTTTTGCGCTTTTTTTCTTTGCCATTTGGACTCCTCATTTAAAGTTTGATTCAGTCTAATGAAGCTTTAGCCCAACTTGCAAAATAATTCTTAAGCCCAAACAAAAAATGTTCCAAAAAGGGAGCTTAAAAAAACCCGATCAATTCATTTTCAGTCTTGGTAAGGCCGCGCATCCCGCGGAATATCGATGGTGAAAGTCGTTCCTTGTTCGGCGGAACTATCAACGCCAAGGCTTCCGCCCATGCGTTCGGCCGTTGATCGGGCGATCGCAAGTCCGATACCCCAACCCTTGATCGTTCCTTTTTTAGCGGCCTCGGCCCGGCGAAAAACTTGAAATAAGCTTTCTAAATTCTCGGCCGGAATGGGATTTCCATAATTATGGACGCTAATCATGACCCGCTCGTGCGACTGATCCAACTTGATCGTGACCGGCTTAGCCCGATCGCCGTACTTGAACGCATTCGAGATTAAGTTTTCAACTGATCTTTGAAGGGCGTCCAAATCCCAATGTCCGCGGTAATCAATCAAATTGGTCACTAATTTTTCACGCTCAGCCGGGGGCCTTTCGCCAATAGCCTCAAGCACTAAATCTTTAAGGTTCCCCTCGGAAATGCGCACGCTTAAACGCTCACCAATTTGCACCACGCTGGCATCAAGCATGTCTTGAATCATGCGGTCGGCCCTTTTGGCGTTTTTTAAAATGCGGCTCAAAAGCGGTCGAAGTTCGCGGTTCGCTTGCTCTTCGGGTTGCTCTAAAATGATTTCCTCAATCAATTCGGCAGCAAGCTTAACCGCGCCGATTGGATTTCGCAAATCATGAGTCAAAGTTGCAACGAATTGCTCGCGAAGTCGTCCGTGTACTAAAAAAAACGCCGTCATCGCTTCTTGTACGGCCCTATCGAATGACTTTTGAATGATGGCATCTTCGCTAGGGGTCAGCGCAACAATTTTTTGAACCACTTCGCGGACGACCTCCCTTAGAATTTGGTACTCTTGGATGATTTGTTCTGGACCATAACGGGTAATTCGCGCGCGCTCGCCACCGTGTTCTTCGGCGTGATTTGACGATTCTGTCGCCGTTTTGCGGCTACATTCAGGACAAATACTTTCAGCCAATCGTTCGATGAACAAGGGCATGGTGTTTATTAGAATTGGATATTGGAGATCACCCGCGGTTTTAACTTCGTCCCGCACGCGGGAAAGCCAACGGCTTAAGATATCTTCGCGTTGCTCGTAGACGGTTTTGGCGGCCAGGTTTTTAGAGGTTGCGGCAGGGCTTACGTAGCCCTGGTAATCAACCATGGGTATTTGCCTCAATACTTTGAAGTAAAGCTTCCAACAGAAAATTTCGGTCAATGGGTTTCGTTACCACATTGGAAAATCCCGCGTCCCTAATTTTTTGCTTCTGGGCCGGAAGCGATTCCGCCGTGATTGCAATGACGGGGGTCTTAACTCCCATTGTTTGAAGTTCCGAAAGGGCCGAAAACCCGTCCATGATGGGCATTTGTATA
>CAXSEH010000002.1:46042-46408 GCA_964236345.1 uncultured Bdellovibrionales bacterium | reverse complement strand
TTTTAATTCTTTAGATTGCTTGATGTCTTCCGTAAGCGCCAGTTCAGCCGAAAATTTTTTGGGATTTTTTGCAAGTTCGGTCGACCAATTTTCTAAATGGGAAATACGGGCCTTATAGGCTTCGAGCATTTCAGCTTTAGATTTATTCAACGCGTTTTCGGCTTCGTTAACTTTTGATTTTCCTTCTTCGTGGGCTGAGTTCCAGCGGTATCCCGCAAAAAAGAGGGTCCCCACGAGAAGTCCAGCCAAAACTGTAACGAACGGAAATTTTTTTTTAGTCACCTTGTCTGTTGTCATCACCACCACCTACGTACCATTCTTATAATATGATTATTTCTTTCGGGGATATATAAATTCCCTGCGGCA
>CAXSEH010000002.1:0-46032 GCA_964236345.1 uncultured Bdellovibrionales bacterium | reverse complement strand
CCACGAGAAGTCCAGCCAAAACTGTAACGAACGGAAATTTTTTGTTAGTCACCTTATGAGATATCTTGTCTGTTGTCATCACCACCACCTTCGTACCATTCTAATAATATGATTATTTCTTTCGGGGATATATAAATTTCCTGCGGCATCAAAGGTGATTCCGTAAGGCGCGCTCATAAATGCCGAGGTCGCGGCAATTCCCTCTTGTTCAATGTTTGAAACCGGGGCGCCCGCTCGGAACGCTGGTGACGACGCTTCATTTGGACCAACCCGCAAAGTGATTGGTGAAAGCGAAGTCGAGCGATCGTAACAGGTGACGTTGTGCGTTCCTGAACTGCCGCTTCCGGGTAAACCACCGGCGATGCACAGTTGCGGTCCGAAAGCCGCCAGGCCATAAACCCGGCCGCCCGTCGTCATCGAGATCGTCCAAAGCGTCGTCACTTGCGCGTAGGGAGGACTGGCCGCAGGAATCGTGAAATTTCCAACCGTTACGGATGTGTTTCTAAAATTGACGTAACGAATGCGCGTCGGGTTCAAATCGGGCGCATCGGCGAAAAAGAAATTTCCATCCGCCGCGTAATTTGGATCGACAACGATCGCCGTTGGAAATCGGATCGTGGCAAGACTTGTTGATCCGTCCGTGGTACCGGCCGTTCCGCACGTTCCGACGACGACACTGGTCCCGCCTGAAGGCGTCGTTTTCAAGATACAGTGATCGTTGTAACTTGCGTGATACAAATTCGTACCGTCCGAGCTAATACCTTCCGTATTGTACAATTTCACGTTAGTACCAGAGCCTAAGTTTGTGTTGGCAGGCTGGGCTCCGACTGAATTACAACCCAGTAAGTAATCGCCGACAACGGTTGAAACTTTGAAACCTGGAATTGCCGTACCCAAAAGATTCACGGCGGGCGGACTTCCAATATTTGGAGTCAGATTCAGCGCACGAATTTGACAGTCTTGGTTGATCGCGGTGCTGGCTTGCTGATCGGCATAAACTAAAAAGTTAGTTCCCGATGCGGTCATCATCGCGAGCCCGCGTGGCGCATTCATGAACGCGTTCGTTGGATCCTCCTGTTCGACTGAAGCTGCGCCCGACCCCTTACCGACCATCGTGTCAACCCATCCGGTTAACATATCGACCCGGCGAATTCTTGAATTTAAGCTATCCGATATATAAAGTTTCCGGTTCGTATCATCTATCACCATATTCGTGGGACCACTTAGGTACATGGCGTTCGCCGCAATCGGAGAATCTCCTAAACTTCCAGCCCTTAAGCGGCCGTTGCCGAGCTCAGTTTCGACGTTTCCGTTATTCGTGGAAAGATCTAAGTAACGAACCCGCGCATTCGAAAAATCACCATACATTAATTTTGTTTGATCGTTGCTGAGGCCCACGCCATAAACGGTGTTAACCCGTGCGGTATCACCAAGGCCATCCGAGTTAAACCCGGCCGTGCCCGTTCCCGCCACCTGACCAACTTGCCTTCCACCAATAACCGTTCCGCCGATGGTGACTGACGAGCCCGTGTTGTTAGCGTAGACGATACGGTGCTGATCGTAACCACTAATAAAGAAACCGCTGACCGCACCGCCACTTGTCGCGACGGCAAGTCCGCGGGTTTGTCGCAAAGTGACGAGCCCCGCATTGACGCTGGTATTAGTCGTCACGTTACCACCATTCGATCCGGTATTTCCTAACAGCGAAGTCACCTGATTGGCCTGTGCGACCGTTGTCGAAGTAAAGTAGCCGGTCACTTCGGTCGCGCCCGCCGTGATCGTTAAGGTATTTGCGAATGTGGTGCAACCTGAATTCGAATAAAAGTTTCCGAAAGTGGTCGTGTTCGAAAGAGAAATCACTCGGTTGGTCGCGAACGTCGATACCGCGCCCGTCGCGTTTTGTAATTGAATCGTGAATGGAAGACAATTTGCGAATGGAAAATTCGGGGCTACAAATACCGCGAGTTTAGTCGCCGTACTTGTGGCGCTGACCTGAACGGCCAGCGAAGACGTCGACAAGGTGCCCGTGACCGACAAGGTAAATGACGCTGGAGCTGCCGCTTTAAAGTAGAAAATTGTCTCGGCCGTTCCGTTTAAAATTGTTAATGACCCGGCGGCGGAAACCGTACAACCCGCATCGGTGTAAAACTGTCCGGCTCCATTACCCGTCATTGTTCCGACCGTGTTTGCTCCCACCGTCGCCCATTGGCTTCCCGCCGTTTGAGATTGTAAACGGTACTGCGTGCACGTTCCCGTGACCATGGCACTTGGCCCCGAGATCGAAAACTTAGTCGGGGTGATTGTTGGCGTCGTCGGCCAAGTTACCGCCGAAGCAGCCGTCAGTGTCGAAGCGGTATCGGTCGCCGTGATGTTCAAGGCATTACCCGCAACCGGCGTAGCGCCTTGAAAGTAATTGATCGTGCTTCCGGTTAAATTTGCAGTCCGCAAACGAAGACCTGACCACTCGACCCAAAAAATATTTCCGAAACCGTCATCGGCAATGGCCCAAGGTCCATTCGCCGTCGCTAAGCCCGTCGTTCCGAGGGTGCCGTCGGTGTTACCGGCAAAACTTTGATTGCTGGTATTGAGGCGGCCCACGACCGTATAGATTTTATTTTGAGTGGGGCTACCCGGAAGAACGTCTAAACGTTTGATCGTGTGCGTGCTGTAGCAAGCGACGTAAAGATAACGAGTGCCACCGTAATTAACTAAATCTAATCCGGTCGGATTATTACAGGTAGCCGAAGTACCGGCAGATCCGTCGGTGTTACCTGCTAAATTATTTGTGACCCCACCACCTGCGGCCGAACTGATGACGGTTGCGACAATTCCTGTGTTATCCATCATTGCCACACGGTGATTATTATAATCTGAAACCCAAAGATTTTTTGTAACGACATCGTACGCCACACCATTAGGCGTATCCAATTTGAATTGGCGATTATACAAACCATCGATCGTGATACCACTGGCGCCATTTCCCATAACGACATTAACCGTTCCGGCCAGCATCGTCATACCCCATCGGGTAATGGTCGACCCACTTCGATTAAAGAAATTCACCGTGTGATTAAGTTGATCAGAGAAGATATAATTTCCGGAACCATCGTCAATAATGAAAGCTGGCTGAGTTCGAATCTGCGACTGGTCGGCAGAGGGAATCAAGCCATGACCCATTCCAGGAACGCCAACGAGTGTGCATATTTGACCACCGCTCGTGTTCGAATTAAATAAAGTATTACATGCTTGATTGAAAAGATTAATTTCCACCGTCCAAGATCTTGTGATCGACTCAAATCCATCGGTGATCGTCACCGCGATCGTGTGAGAACCAACGAGACTTGGATTATAATTTGGATTTAGAACCACGTTGGCGGCATTCGTTCCAATGGCCACATTTGTTGTTCCGTCCATTGTCCACGTGTAAGTGAGCGCGTCCAAATTAGCATCGGAAGCCGTGACGCTAAAGTTAATCGTACTTCCATAATTCATTTTGTAAGTTTGACTGTTCGAAGGTGAAATTGCGCTAATCGTTGGCGCGGCGTTGACCTTCACATTGTAATCACAAAATGCAGTGTTCCCTTGCGCGTCACTCGCGACGCCGCGGAAGGTGTAATCTCCGGCCGATAATCCTGAAGATGAAACCGCGTAGCTGCTCGATGTGGCCCCGCCAACGGTTAAGCCGTTTTTCAACCAGCTGTATCCACCCGCCGTCGCATTCGAAGCGACAACTTGTAATGTGCGAGTTGCGTTGAGGCCAGTCGAGTAAACCACGATCGGATTTCCCGCAGGGTTACAAGAACTGATCGCAACGACGTTTGGATTCGTGATATCAAAACCCCAATTACACATCGCCGTGTCGTAACCGTCGGTAAATTGTAACGCGACCGATTGCGCTGTTCCAATTTGCGAGAATGTCGGAGCAAAAGTGGCATTTGAAATTCCACTCGCGGTGCTGACTCCGGTGAAAACTGAATTGTTCACGGCGCCATTAAATAACCAAGCGTAGCCGGAAAGCGTGTCACCATCGGCATCGAAAGTTGAACCCTGAAAAGCGCGCGTCGTCGTGTAAATCATCGCGGCCGGATTCGTCACGGGAGTTTGCGCCGAACACACCGGGGTGCGATTTTTTGAAACCGTCCAAGTTCGTGAAGTCGGAGTTGAAACTCCATTATTTAAAGTTAACGTTAAAGTGTTCGTCGCGGGTGCTGCCGTGAAGGCCGATGAATTCACCGAAACGATGTTGGCCGTCGAATAAGCCGACCCGTTCAAAGTCCACGAAGGTAAACAACTTGAATCGCTTGGAATACCGCCGAAGCTTGTACTTGTTGAACCTAAGTTCGCGACTTTATAAGTGCTGGTGCTCGGGAAAGCGGATGAAATTGAACAACTGTTCACGACGTTCACCGTCCATGCGCAGTTGGCGGTGTCGTACCCATCTGAAATCGTTAATCCCAATGACTGACCCGTTCCTACGTATGAAACACTCGGATTAAAAATAGCCTGCGCGGTATTTCCACTCGACGACACCGTAAAGTACGTCGCGTTGACCGGCGCACCGTTATAAATCCAAGAATAAGTTAAAGCGTCTGAATCCGGATTGCCCGCGGTCGAATTAAAAGTTAAATTTCCGCCGACGCCGACATTGTTACCCGTTGCGGCCGGAGTCTGCGAGGAGCAACTTGAAACTCTATTTCGGCTGATCGTCCAACTTCGTGTGCCCGCCGTAAAACCATCGGTCGCCGTTGCAAGCAAGGTATTAGTGGCGGGACCCGCCGTCAGTAACGAAGAAGCCAGCGTGTAAAGCGAACTCGTTTCACCAGAAATTGTCGAACCATTTAATTTCCAACTCAGCAAACAACTTGAATCGCTGGCCGGCGCAACGAAGGCCTGACTTGCGGTCGGATTGAAGGGCATTTTAAAAGTGGCGGTCGAAGGTGTCGCCGAGCTAATCGTGCAAGGTGCTTTCACCGTCGCGGTCCAATTGCACGAAGCGGTGTCAAGACCATCATTGATATCGGCTCGAATCGAATTCGATCCGACTAAACCACTGCTGGCCGTTAACGTCGCGGTGCTATTGCCGGCGGTGGAGTTGATCGCGAATTCAGAACCCACGGCACTTCCATTATTAAACCAGGTGTAGGTCATCGCATCGCTGTTCGCATCTAACGCGTTCGCAACGAAATTTTGACCACCACCCACGGCCACAACGGTTCCGGTTGAACTTGGCGTTTGCGAAGAACAAATTGGCGCGGTATTTTTTAAGATGTTCCACGTTTTTGAATCGGTGCTGCTGCCGTTACTCGCGGTCACCTGTAAAGAATTATTTCCGCTGGCTAACAAGGCCGAAGTTAAAACAAGAGTCGACGCCGTTTGTCCGGTGATGGTCGAACCATTCAGCGTCCACGCAAAGTTACAACCCGGATTGGCCGCCGCCGTAAAGGTTGAGCTGTAAGCCGATGAGGCCGCCATTTTGACCGTGCTTGCGGTTGTTGGACTGGCCGTTGAAATAATACAAGCATTTGCAACCGCAACCGTCCAACTGCACACGGCGGTGTCATACCCGTCATTAATATTTACCGCGACGGTTTGGCCCGAACCTACGAACGAAGCGTTCGGAGAAAATACGGCTTGCGCATTGGCTCCCGAAGATGAAAGTGCAAAGTAAGTCGGATTCACCGGCGAACCGTTATAGATCCAAGAATAAGTTAACGGATCGCTGTCGGTATTTCCCGCGACACTTTGAAAAGTCATATACCCACCGACGCCAACCGTTCCGCCCGTCGCGGCCGGGGTCAGGCTGCTGCACGTTGGCGGCGTATTTTTTGTCACGGTCCACGTGCGCGAAGCCGTGGTGTAACCATTCGTGACCGTCGCGACCAACGAACTGGTTGCCGGGGCCGCGCTAAATTGCGATGAGGCTAAGTTCGCAACGGCCGAAGTGATTCCTAACGACGAACCATTCAACGCCCAACTTGTCGTGCAAGATGAATCGTTGGCCGAAGCCGAAAACGTGGTATTCGTCGCGGCCGCGAAAGCTACTTTTGGCGTTGTTCCACTTGGCGTTGATCCCGCGATCACGCAGGCCGGAAGAACTTGATCGGCCCACGAACAACTGATGGTGTCGTACCCATCGGTGATTTGCGCAACCAGATTATTAGCGCCGACGCTCGTCGCATCCGGCGTAAAAACCGCCGAACTTGTGTTGGTTCCAGGCGTTACCGCCAGCTGCGATCCGGCCGACGTTCCATTTAATTTCCAAGTGAAAGTCAGGGGATCTGAATTTCCGTCCGCCCCGTTCGCCACGAATGTTTGCGTGACGCCGACGGCGCTGGTGTTTCCGGTTGCGGCCGGTGTTTGCGAAGAACACGCGGGCGGAGTATTTCGAACGACGTTCCAAGTTTTAGTATCGGTGCTTGAACCGTTCGTGACCGAAACCGTCAACGTGTTGTTACCCGGGCTAAAATTAGACGACGCAACATTGTAACTACTCGCGGTCAAGCCCGCGACCGGTGTACCGTTCAGCTGCCAAGAAAAATTACAGCCCGGATTTGCGGCCGCCTGAAATAGACTATTCGCGGTCGCAAGGTACGGAATCCTTACCGAGGCGCCGGATGACGGAACCATCGTCGAAATTGTACAACTGTTTTGAACATTCACGTTCCACGAACACGACGCCGTGTCGAAGCCGTCGTTGATGGCGACCCCAACGGTTTGGCTGGCGCCAATGTACGAACTATCAGGAGTAAAAACCGCCTGCGAAGCGTTTCCGAAAGATGAAACCGCAAAAAATGAAGAGTTCACCGGTGATCCGTTGTAGCTCCAAGCATAAGTCAGCGGATCTGCATCGGAATTTCCAGCGCCCGCCTGCCAAGTGATCGCGCCACCAACTCCCACGGTGTTACCGGTCGCAACGGGGTTTTGTGAACTGCACGTCGGCACCGCATTTTTCGTGACGGTCCAAGTGCGCGAGTCGGTACTAACCCCGTTCGTGATTGATACGGATAATGTATTTGCACCGGCCGTTAACGCTGAAGATAAAGAGCTGTAACTATTCGTGGTGGCGCCGCCAATAGGAGTTCCGTTCAACGACCAAGTAAAAGCGCAACCGCTCGTTCCACTGATTGAAAAAGGTGTTGCGGTGGCACCGGCGTTTGCCACTTTCAAGGAACTTGAAGAAGGCGACGGAGCCGTTAATTGACATGGGCTTAAAACATCTACGGCCCAACTGCACATGGCATTGTCGTATCCGTCACTGATCGTCGCGGTGACGGCTTGCGCGTTACCGATAAAACCATTGTTCGGTGTAAAAACGGTTTGCGAATTATTTCCAGATGAGGTCACCGCAAAGTAGCTGGTATTGATGGCCGACCCATTATAATTCCAAACGTAATTTAACACATCTGAATCAGGATTACCGGCCGTTAATTGAAAAGTTTTAGTACCGCCCGAGGCAACTTGATTTCCGCTGCTTGCGGGAGTCTGCGAAGAACAAATTGGCGGTTGATTTTTACTGACCGTCCAAGTTCTGGTCGCCGTGCTCGAGCCATTCGTCGCCGTTGCGACTAAGCTATTCGTGCTGGGCATCGCGCTTAAGCTAGAAGATAGAACATTCACGTTTGCGGTCGTCGCGCCGCTAATGGGCGTTCCGTTTAGGCTCCACGACATTGTGCAAGATGCATCACTCGGCGTTGCGATAAAGCTGCTTGAGGTCGCGCCGGCGAATGCCACCTTAGCCGAACTCGTTGACGGCGTCGCCGAAGAAATTTGACATGATGGTGCTACCTGAACATTCCAAGCACAATTAACCGCGTCGTAACTGTCACTGATGGTGGCCTCGACCGCGTTGGCACCGATGTTGGTTGCGTCCGGAGAAAAAAGCGCCTGACTCGTGCCCGTGCCGCTCGTGATTGCAAACTGAGATCCGGCGCTTGAGCCGTTATCTTTCCAAGATATGGCAAGCGCGTCTGAATTCGCGTCCGTGCCATTTGCGGTCAAGGTAATCGCGCCACCAACTGCAATATTTTGCGCGGCCGTAGCCGGCACCTGCGAACTACAAACCGGCGGAGTATTCTTAACAACCGTCCAGGTTTTTGAATCAGAACTTGATCCATTCGTGACCGAAACCACCAACGTATTGTTACCCGGAGTTAAGTCGGCAGCTAGAGTCGTGTAATTGCTGCTTGTCGCAGCCGAAATGGCGATCCCATTTAAAGACCACGTGTAGTTGCACCCCGAACTGGCCGAGGCCTGAAATAATTTTGTTGAAGCGCTAGCGTTCGCGACCCGAACGGCGGCACCCGTGGCGGGAGCGGTTGAAGAAATGGTACAACTGTTAACGACATTCACCGCGTAGGCACACGACGTAATATCATAACCATCATTGATCGCGACTGAAACGGCCTGATTATTTCCAACGAAGGAAGCATTCGGCGTAAAGGCTAACTGCGCCGAATTTCCAAAAGCGGTCGCCGTAAAGTAAGTTGGGTTCGGTGTCGTGCCGTTGTAAAGCCAAGCATAAGTTAAATTATCGCTGTCGGTATTTCCGGCGCTCAGTTGAAAATTGATCGTTCCGCCAACGCCCACATTTCCCGTTGTGGCAGGAACCAGCGAAGCGCACGTCGGCGGGGCATTTCGGTTGACCGTCCAGGCCTTGGTGTCGGTGCTAATGCCGTTTGTAACCGAAACTGAAAGGGTGTTACTGCCGCCGGCTAAAGTGGAAGAGGCTAAAAGAAAATTATTCGAAGTTGCGCCAGAAACAGGGGTTCCATTTAAACTCCACGAGTAATTGCAACCCGCGTTTGCGGTGGCCTGGAAATTTGTTGTCGCCGTTCCCGTATTCGGAACTTTCACGGGCCCTGGACTGACCGGCGCCGTTGTTGAAATCACGCAGGCGTTTAAGACATTCACGTTCCAGTTACAGGTCGCATTGTCGTAGCCGTCGTTGATCGCAACGGCGACCGTTTGGTTATTTCCGATCAACCCGTTCGTTGGAGAAAAAGTGGCCTCGGCCGTGTTGCCGGATGAAGTAAGCGCAAAATATGTCGCGCTTGCGGCACCACCATTGTAAGACCACGCGTACGTCAGTGAGTCGGCGTCGGCATTACCGGCCGTTGCGTTGAACACGATCGTTCCGCCCGAACCTACATTATTTCCCGAAAGTGCGGGCGACTGAGAATTACAAACCGGCGCTTGATTTTTTGCAACCGTCCAGGTGCGCGTTGCACTGGTGTATCCATTCGCCGCGGTCGCCACTAAAGTATTTGTCGCGGGCCCGGCGTTCAACTGCGATGATAAAAGAGTCAATACCGGAGACGTGGCGCCGGAGATCGGCGTTCCGTTCAGCGACCAACTCATCAAACAAGATGAATCGTTTGTCGTCGCAACGAATGTTTGCGAGGAACCCCCGTTGGCCGAAACTTTTAAACTTGAAGTGCTGGGGCTTGAGCCGATCATCGTGCACACCGGAACGGTTTGCACCGTCCACGAACACGAAGCCGAATCAAGGCCGTCGGTAATTGTCGCCTTCACGTTATTTGATCCCGCATTTGAAGAATCCGGCGTAAAAATCGCTTGCGAGTTTGGAGCCACGCCTGAGATCGCAAATTGAGATCCTACGGCCGCGCCGTTCACCGTCCAATTAAAAGTCAGCGAATCACCGTTTGCATCAAAGCCGGCACCATTTAAAGTAATATTGCTACCGACACCGACACTGTTTCCAGTCGCGGTTGGTGTTTGCGACAAACAAACCGGCGCGATGTTTCGTACCACGGTCCACGTTTTACTGTCAGCGCTTGAGCCGTTTCCGACTCTGACTTCCAAAGTATTACTGCCCGGAGATAATGAGGCCGGGTCTAGCGGAAAACTAGATGCAATCTGGGCTGAAACGACCGAGCCATTTAATTTCCAACTGAAAGCGCAACCGGTCGTGGCGCTCGCCTGAAATAAAGTGCTCGCGGCCGAATTAGCAGAAATTTTAACCGGCGCGGTCGCACTCGGGAACGTACTTGAAATGCTACATGAACCGTTCACGTCAATCGCCCAGTTACAATTTGTCGAATCAACTCCGTCCGATACGACCATGGTGACGGAGTTGTTGCCAAGATTTCCGGCCGTCGGAGTAAAGACCCCGATCGTGGTTGTTGCATTACTAACCGCACTTAAAATGGTGCTGTCGACAACGGTGCTGTTTACTTTCCAACTGAAAGTAACGCCGTCACCATCGGGGTCAGTCGCCGAACCCGAAAGACTTACGCTTGCGCCGGCGCCCATTGCGTAACCGCTGGTTGCGGGTACCTGCGCACCGCAAATCGGCGGTCTATTTTTCGTGACCGTCCAAGTTTTGACCGAGCTTCCCGTCGTGGCGGTTAAGACGCTTGATCCCGTGACTGGAAGTAAATCCGTGTTCAAAGAAAGTGAAGTGCCGGTCGACGGAATGACCACTCCGTTCAATGCAAATTTAACCGTGCAATCTTCACTCGAAAGGCCAACCGACAGCGCGGTCAAGGCACCTATGCCCGAAGAAACTTTCAATGGCAAAGTGGCGGAAGGAGTTGTACTTGTGATCGAGCAGCCGGTTTGGCCCAATTCAGGTGCGGCACCCAAGTTTTTAAAATCGCTTCCACCGCCCGAACATGAAACTAAAAACAAACTTAAAATGAAAACGACAACGCCGACCCGTAATGGGATAGTCTTAAAACTTCGGAAATTTCTAAATACAATTAAAAAAACACCGAACAGTGGGTTCATCATTACTAGTTTCGACGTTTATTGAATAAAAGTAAAGCCGGCCAGAATGTCGAGTTCCCTTTGAAATTGAGTCTAGTTACAAAGGAGAAAAGGTTGATTTCGTCAATTTCTAAGACGCAAACTTATGGCGAAACCATGACAAAAAAGGTGACTTCATTACAATTCTCTCTCTCGTAGTGCAGCGAATTTCTCAAAATCAGACAACGTGATAATTTGTGCGGTTGGCGCCTTCTTGATTACCCCAGACTAGCCAAAAGTAGAATGCGGGGCTTGCAACTTTTCTTTTGAAATCCGGACTTAGTTCAAGACTTTTGACTAACTTTTATTAAACTAAAACTCACGTATGTTGTGATCTCTAGACATCTTTCTGCCCAACTAGACTTTTGCTTTGAATCAGAATTCCCGATGAGATTCACATGAAAGCTTTAATTTTTTTAACACTCCCGTTTATTTTTTGCGCGTGCGCTACGCAGACTTATCGTCTGCAGTCAAACCCGGCCGAGGCCGAAGTTTCGGTTCAGCAAGGTAACGGAATCAAACGCGTTATCGGAAAAACGCCTCTGTCTTTATCTTCGAAAGAAATTAATCCGACGGCCGAGTCGTTACAAATTGAATTCACTAAAAAAGGTTTTGAAAAACAATCGGTGTTCGTACCCGCTTCAAGCTTTGATAAATCGGTGAACATCGACCTGACTTTAACCGCCAGCGACAAGTCAGCCGAAGCTGGAAAAGGTAACGAAACAATTAATAAAATTGCGGGAGCCGTCGCCGAAGTGCAAAAGTACATTCAAACAAAAGAATTCACGGCAGCTGAGCAACGACTTAACTCCTTGATCGCCGATTACCCCGGAGTTGCCACTTTTTACAGTTTGCAGGGAAATGTCTTTTATCTCGAAAAAAAATTGACGCCTGCACTTGATGCCTACAAAAAGGCGCAAGAACTAGATCCAAACTCAAACGAGCTTCCACGCATTATCGAAAAGTTACAAAGCTTGAAGTCAGGGGGCTCGAAATGATCTTATTACCGATCCTAACGCTGTTGTCCGGTTTTTTTATCAGCCTTGCGGTTCATCACCTTAACCAAACAATTTCGAGCTATTACGATTTCGTAGCACTAATTATGGTGGCCGGTGGAACCTTTGCGGTCGCTATTGTGTTACTTCCTTGGGAATATCGAAAGGATTTGGTCGCGGCCGCAAAAAATATGGTTCGACCAGAGAAAAGACTTTATCGAACAGTGCTTTTAGACTGTCTCAAGACATTGCAATCTCGCCACTACGAATCCACAGAAAAGAGTCCGGCGTTGTATCAAAAAATATTACGTGATGGACTTGAACTTGTGCAGCTTGGTTTTTCGAAAGAAAAAATCGAACACATTCTTTCAGAACGGGTTTTTCAAGCTACAAAGCGTGGACGTAAAATTGCGTCGGCCGTCAAAAGCCTAGCTAAATACCCTCCTGCATTTGGTCTGATGGGTACCGTACTAGGATTGGTTAATATTATGAAACAATTAGCCTCGGCGACGGACGCATCTAAATTAGGGGCCGAGATGTCGGTCGCCCTCGTTGCTACGATGTATGGTTTACTCCTTGCGAACTTCGCGGTTAGCCCTATCGGCGAATACCTGGTTAAAAAAGTTGAAGAAGAAGAAGAGTACGCAGAGATTTCATTAAGCACCGTATTATTGTTTAAATCAGAAGATAACTTTTCAGAAAGCCACGAACTTTTAAACTCGATGGTCCCAGAAGAACAAAGGATTGGATTCGATGAAATGAGCCAGATGGTAAATGCGGCATGAGAAAGCGCCAAGGCCGTCACCGACAAATATCGCACGCTGAAGCAGATTCGGAAGGATCGTGGGCGATTAGCTATGGTGATATGATAACACTTCTTCTTACATTTTTTATTATGTTTTTCACTTCAGATAAATTCATAAAACAAAATCAGCAAAAACGTTTTCAAATCAGTCTTAAATCTGATGCGCTTAACGACCAGGACCGCAATGTTGCGAGTTATGAAAGTGTTTCTGCATACCCAGCGAAAATAGCGCTCGAAAAGCTAAATGGAAAAATTTACGAAGTTGGGGAAAGAATTTTAATCGAATTTCCTGGCATATCATTCTTTAAATCTGGGGTGCCTGAAGTCAACAAAAGTGGAATAGAAACGCTTCAAAAATTTTATGATTTATATAAGCCTTACATGGGCCAGTATAATTTATCGATCAGGGCCTTCACCGATACACGAAAAGTGAAATTAGATGGCAGACGTTACAAAGATAATCTTGAACTATCGGCGCTGCGCTCGATTTCGGTGATGCGCGAACTGCAACATAAAGGTATTCCGCTGAATCAAATGAAACTTAGCGGCTACGGTGAAATGCTTTTAACTTTAAAAGATTTAGAAATGATTCCCGAAGAAAAACGAAAGCCTACGTCTTTGAATGACCTGGCGCGCACAATCGTTTTGGTTATCGAGCCGAAGGATGGACCATGAAAAAACAGTTGATCTACGTTACGCTATTTGTACTAAATTTGCTTGTCTTCCCGCTGGCGTCCCAGGCCCAAGCGCCCCGGCGACACGCCCGAGTATTAGAACTCGAGAAAAACCTGACGACCGAAGCCCAAAACGTAATGCGCGATTTTGCTCCGGGAAAGCCATTTTCGGTGACCGTGAAAATTGATGCGGTCCATCGTTCGACCGTTAATACCGGAAGCAAAGAAAAGCTACCGTACTACGAATCCACGGAAGAAATAAAAGATGAATGGGATGATCCCAACCAAACCGACTTTGATCTTTTAAACCGAGTCAATCGCATCAATCTAAAAGTCACGATTCCTACGGCCAGCGAAAAAGAAAAAGAACAAGTTCAGGACTTAAAAATTAATCTCGCATCTCGATTAGCATTAATCGACGGACGCGACCTAATCGAAATCACCGAAAAAGCGTGGCCGACGGTGCAAGACCACGGCAATCAAACAGCTTGGATTTTAGGGATTGGATTTACTTTTTTGGTTATTTTAGGATTAATTTATCTGTCGGTATCTAGTTTTTCCTTTTCGCGCATCGTTAAAGCGATCTCTAACGTTAAATTGAACATCGGTGATGCCGCCGGTAGCCCCGCGGCCAGCGCAGCCCCGTCGCAATTTGCGAACGAAAATCAAAATCCGTCGGTCCGCTCGAGTGGCGGACAAAGTGATTTCGGATCTGGGCGTATTCAATTTAATGATTCGTTGAAGATGACTGAAGTTATCATTAATCTGATTAAAATCATTGAAGCTAGGCCGTCGTTTCCGGCTCTAGAAGATATGATTTTACTTGAAGATGCCGTGCGCACCAATCCAGAAGGATTAAGTGGTCTATTAGGCGAATTTCCACTATCGATTCGTAAAAAGATTTTCTCGTTGAGCTCGTCAAACACTTGGCTCGAAGCTCTTACGAAAAACGGCGAAATCAATCAGTCCTCTTTTGACCTGGCAAACCGTTTGGCAAAAATCGAAAAAGCAAACTCGAATCCCGAGTGGGAAGAACTTTTAGTTCTCTGCTGGAGACTCGATCAAAAATTGCCTTCACTTCTCAGAAAAATTCCGAACAAAGACGCGTTAAGCATATTATCTCTCCTACCCCGCTCAATCGCGATTCGAGCCGCTCGGGAAGCCATGCCGGGTGAATGGGCCGTCGTACTTCGAAATCAAGATCCGTCCAAGCTTTTAATGAGCGTTACTGATATTACTAAGTATAAAACTGAAGCTTTACGGTTGATGCCACTGCGTCCGACCGACAGTCTTGAAACTTATAAACGCGAGATGGATTTAGTCGAATATTTAAAAACGTGTGACCCCGTCGTAGAAAAAGAAGTTTACGGAGCGCTGCCGGCCGATTCAATTTTAGAAAGCTTAAGGCCGCCATTTTTTGCCGTCCTTGAGGCCGAAGAATCTCAGCTGAAGGAATTTGTTCCACGGGTAAATCTTGAAGAGTGGGCCTTAGTATGCATGAATATTTCAAAGTCCCAACGTTCAGAAATTGAACAGCATTTTAACGATCGTCAAAAAATCCGATTTATCGAATTTCTGAAAAAATTTGATAAACACGGAGTTAATCTTGAAACCATCGGCGAAGCCCGACGCAAGGTCGCCGCCCAGTTTCAATCTCAAAAAACTTTAAAAACTACGCAGACGGTGCCGCTTACGTCACAGGCATCGGAAGCTGCATGAAGTTCATGATCGCCCTTTCCGGTTTTTTGCTTTTGTTCGCGGGCGGTTATGCGTCCGCGCAGAAACTCACTCTGCAGGGCGGATTTTACGCGCTGAAGGCTGATGCGGGTGACCCGACAACATCGAACAGATCTGTCAATGTAAGCTCACCCGGAATCTTTTCACTCAGTGCCAGCTTTCGCATCGTGCCGCATGTTGAATTGGAACCGGGTTACACCGTATTTTTCTCTAAAGGAATTACCGGAGATTCGGGCTTCGGGCCGGACTTTAGTTTGAACTACTTTCCTTTTTCGGAAAGTTCGAAACTCTATCAAAATATTCCTAATTTGAATTACAATGAAACCGAGTTGTGGCGCCCATTTGCAGGCGTTTCATTTCACCAGCGACAATTTCAGTCGATTCAATCATCATATTCAGGCTTTGGCTTTAGCGCAGGTGCCGAGTATCAATATAACGATGAACATTCGATCCGCTTATTACTTCGATCCATGAACTTAAATGGACCAACTGCCGGCAAACTTAATGATATGGACGTGCTGTTAGGCTTTCAGCTGACTTTTCATTAGCACTTTCGCGCTGGCCCGCAAGTTGCCTGATACTTAATACTTTGGAGTAAGTTTTGATTCTCTGTTCTCCGAATAATTTAAGAAGCGGCCTGACCGATCTTCGCTACTCTACGCGCGGATTCATGACGAGAAATGCGAAAGATTAAATAATAGATGCAAGCGTTAATGTCTTCTTGAGCCAGGTGAACTCGACCGCCTTTTTGGTTTTGGGAGGTACTAAATTCAATAGTGCAGACGATCTTTCCTAGGTTATTTGGGATCGGTGAGTTCATCGGAACAGTAAATCTAACCATGTTCACATTATGTCTTAGGGCTAGGCCGAATGTTTCAACCGCAAGCTGAGCGCCGCCGTGGGCTAAATCAATAATCGCTTCCAAATGCAGGTCGATAATCGCCTGTTCAAAGGACTTCACTGCGACGCCAAAGTCTTTCGTGCTAAAAATGCTAAGCTGCTTTTTGCCTAGTTCAATTAATTCGAAATTTACGCTATCGGGGCTGGAAACCATGAAGTTTTTTAATTCCGCTACTTGTTCCGTTAGCTTTTTACTCATCTTGCCTCCCAGAATGGCGAATTAAAAACCTACAGACATCGAACTAATGCACTTTGTATCTAGACCGTAATTGTAAAAAGAGGCGGGCGTAACGCGAGTTAAAGCCTTATTCAAAGCATCGTAACTGAGTTTCTCTATAGTGTAATTACTAACGGTGACCGCAGAGTTCACGGACGTTGATATGTAAAGGGAATTGTCAAGGGGGTCAAAAGCTAACGCAGAAATTCCGTACAGCAGGTATCCGTAGGTTGAAGGATAAAGGCTTGCATCGTAAATTGTTGTTGGGTTTGAAATAACGTTCGTCGTCTCGTTAATATCATACACATAAATGCTGTTGATGTTCGTTGCCATCGAGTTACCGGCATAAGCAACGATAAGCTGATTGAAGGCTGCCACGTAAACCGAAGCTACCGGAAAAGAACCTACATTCGGTGCAGCTTGAACAGCCAGACAATCGGCCGATGAAGAATAACCCGTCGACGAAATGATGCCAAATCTGTTGTTCGCCGCAGCCGCATGAGAAAAAACAATCTTACCATTGTTTAAGGACTGTGCAGAAGTCATTTGGGTAATCGCGGTACCACAAGTAGCTCCTAAATTATTTGTAACAAAAGGCAAACCTATCCGTACACCTTGAGCCGAAATTTTTTCGTATCCTGACGATTTGTTTACCAAAATACTACCATCGTTCAACTTAATCATTCCACGTAGGACTGAACTTAAGATTGTCGTGTTGGACGTGAAAAGAGATCTGTTACCTGAATTTTTACTCACTTTTTCGATTCTGCGTCCAGATGTAGGATTTTCCACAAGCACCAGTAAGTTTGAATCGTCCCATTCAATAGTACTGATCGCGCTATCTCCAACCGAAGCCGGAAATGAATTGTAGTCGGCAATGGTCAAGTCCCTAACTCCACCGGTAGTTACCTTATATATCAAGTTTGACGACGTTAGATTCGTAAACGTCGTATTACCGGTTCCTGAATAGCACTGTCCCGTTGTAACGTATAAAAATCGGGGTTGGGTGACGACGACGGCATCTGTACTTTTTTTGGCGCAGCCAGAGAACAAAACACATCCGATCATAATAATCCAACAAGATTTGAAAATTTCCATGTTTATAGTTCGGGTTAATTCATTAATTTCTTAAAGAGTATTTTTAAATGACCAGATACCGCCACAAGTCTAGTCCGATAAAAGCGGCGTACAAAATCGAAACGGTTAAATACAGGACTTGAAATCACGCTAATTAACACGACATCTAATTAAGATTATCGTTTATTTTTATAATAAATGATCCGATACATTGCGTAGGGGAATACATGAAAAAACCAGAGCAAGTAAGTTTAACTGAAGCTATTTCTCTCCCGAAGAAAAATATATTCATCATTAAAGCGAATGAAGGAACGCTCAGGTCTGAGACTTTTCTAATAAATCGCGGATGGAACTTATCAAACACGACTGATTTAAAAAAGGCATTGGCAATCTTGTTAACGCAGTCTGTACAATATATCATGATCAGTGTAGATCATCCAAGCCCCAAGGCAAAACGTTTGCCAGGGATCATCGCTAAAACAATAAATGTTCCGGTTATATTGTTCTCCGAAAATACAAACCAAAACGGTGTCACGGCCTTGCGGGCTTCCGCACATCCTTACATATTATATCCTCCTGTTAGTGGACCATCCATTGAGCGAATAATTAGTAAGATTGAAAAAGATTTGGCGAAATCAAAAGAAGAGAACGACGAGGCGATCCGCGTCGGTGGTTCAGTTGAGGGAGCAGACTATAAAAAAACCCAAGGTCAAAAAAAAATGGGCCTAGCTGAGATGGTCCACTTATTCGAAGGCGAAGGGCAATCCGATATGCTTTCAGCCAGTGAAAGTCAACCGCAAGCCAATATGAAAAAAGCTACCGAAGCAAATGGGTCTTGGACACCGTTAAGCCCTTACAAACACAAATCTTCCGAAACAAATCCATCAAATTCGGAAGTTTTAAATCACGAAAATTATCAAAAATCGATGTCTACGGCGGCCATTCAATCAGACCAGAAAGATTCAATTTATAACGGAAGTGGATCGAACAATTTCGGTTATGAAGACAATGCGAGTTTAGAGCAAATTTTAACCGATTTTGACGGAAAAAGTAGGATCGACAAACATAATTTAAGCTCCAAAACCAAAATGAACGACAACCGTGTGACTGCTTTTCGGAGCAAAACTGGTGAAAATAATAGTTCTATCTTCGTAATGGGTATTGAACATGCATTAGCTAGTTCAAATATTACAGACGCATCGACAAAAAACTTTGGGTTAGCGAAGGTGTCCAAGTGCTCTCGAGTACAATGTTTCGAAGTGCAGTCAGATGAATTTTCAGGATACGTCGTTATGGCCTATGGCGCGAAATTGTTAGATCAAAAAGATTTTACGGAGGTGTTAAAAAGTCACCTTATAGGTTATCTTGAAAAAAACGGATTTCACATTAAAATTGGCCAGTTGCTCGAGATTAAGCTTAGCGAAGTCAGCTTTGAAGAATGGTCAATGGAAGAAGCTTCGTTTTTACGGAAATCAATTCACAATGACAGCGAAGTTGCTGTCTCGTTCTTTCCGATGTCATACAAGCACGGGCCGATAGAGCTGTCGGCAAAATCGCATATGCGCAAAATTACTTTGAATGAAATTAGAAGCGAACTTCCTTTAGAATTTGATATGTATCTTTACTTTCCAATAAATGAAAAATACGTTTTGTTTACGGGAAAAGACAACTTAATTGGTGAAAATCGGTATTCTCGATTAGTTGAAGCGGGAGTGACGGACATACATTTAAGAAAAGAATCTGAAAAAGATCTTTCACGTTATCGTGTGCAAAATTTTCTAAACGATATGATTCTTGAATTCTCCGCAAAAACGCAAAAGGTTGGTTAGAATTTGAAGCTTCCGAATGCTCCAATTGTCTGCAACATTTTAATAATCATCAATTGACCAGATATCTCCTTAGTATGCAAAAACTCTTAAGTAATTAAGATTTTAAGTCGATTAGCTTTCATGAACAATTCTATTGGAAAAACCAATTTTAAATTATCACTTTTACTTATTACATTTTCCGTCGCTGTTTTTCTGACCGCGTGTAAAAAAGAATCAGACTCTTTCAGTGCTACGGCCGTCAGCACTCGAAAGCTTCTTTATGTCGTCAGTGGTTCTTGCTACGCGGGAGGGGTCGCCACCTCTACCGGCGCGTCTACGGTAGTGGCTTATGACACAAGTTCGGGTCTTGTTGATCACATTGTTTATCGACTATAACACATTTTCTACGGGTGATACGCCCGTTAGCATCGTTGAATATGATTCCGAGCGACTATTAGTTTTGGTTGAAAACACCGGCGGACGACGTGTCGACCTCATTCGTAAAGATGGCACCACTTCGGCCGCTTTTTTAATAAACTCCACCGCTTTAACTGGCGTGGTTCGAAGTCTGGTGAAGTTATCTGACACAAGTCTCCTCATAAGTAAATCGAGCGCGATTGAGAAATTTGCTCCGTCGAAATCTCGGGTCACTCAAGGTGCGAATCCCTACGTCAATGCCCCTGCGGGATCTTGCGCCACTTCGACAACTTTGATTTCAAGCATGGCTGTGCTTTCAAGCTCTAAAATTCTTTACGCGCATGCCGCCGCGACGCCGAATAATAAAATTGGCCTCATAGCGGCAACTGGCTATTCGGTTGCGGGCGACTGCTTAACTTCGGTCGCGGCTCCCACCACTTTAGCATTACCCACCTCCGTTTTAATGCACTCGACTGGTAAACTGCTAGTGGCTTACGGAAGCACTACTTCCGGCAGTAACTTCATTTACAGTTACGACGTAAATGACAGCACGAATACGATCAACGGCCCTATTTCCGCCTTTAATGATTTCGCGATCGTAAACGGACCAAGCAGCATGACGGAGGACACGGTTACCGGAAATGTTTATGTGGCTAACGGAAATTCGGCCTATAACACGATCGAAAAGTTTTCTTATGATAGTACGACGAAATTGCTAAGCCGATTATCGGTGCAACCTTTCGTGAGTCCACAAATTTACACACGGTGCGTGTCGGACATGAAAATTCTTAGCCAGTGAAACGATTAGCGCTGAGCCTTTTTTTATTAAGTCTTCAAGTCCAAGCGGGCGCTAAAGACCCACGAACTAAAACAGGTTTTTTTGGTTTTGGCCTTGATCGTTCTGCGTGCTCGGTTGAGACTGCCCAGCAAAAAGCTAATTTCGAAGGTTGGTCCCCGTTTTTGGAAGCCGGACTAAATCACATATTCTCTGATTTTTTTTCTGTCTCACTTTCGGGGAAAGCACAGCATCTCGACCTTAAAAATATTAATAGGGGTTCTACGTTTATCGAAGAAGCAGAGGGTTTCTCGACTGGGGCAACGGCTAGCGCAATGTTCGGAAAAGTTGGGGTAGGTGGAGGAATTTCGTCCCTGACTATGAAAATCACCAACCTCTCAACCACTTCTGCAAAATCCGAAACCGTAATCAGTGGTCAAACGAAAAGTTACTTCATTAATTACAACTTGGAGTTTGAGCCAAAATATCGTATCGTTTTTCAGCTCAATCAAAAAACCGGTAATTTAGGAAGCGGAAATCAATTTTCTGAACTCGGGCTCGGGATGAGCTTCTATTATACTTTCAAATTTTAAGTTCCGGTATTTTGACTGACAACCAGGAAGCCATTTTAAATCCGGCTTCAAACTAGCAATGAGGTTTTTGTTTTTAGGTCGTCAGTGGGGGTTAGTTGCGGCTGCTGACGGATGTAACCTAAAACTTTTTTGACTAGCACGTTATGATCGAACGGCTTTTTCAAATAGTCCTGACATTCAAGTTCAGCCGTCCTTGCAACGATTGCTTCGTTTCCCGAAGCCACGATGATGGGAATAGTTTTGAAATCTTTTACCTTACGAACCGATTTAACAAATTCGTCGGCAGCCATATCCGGTAATGAAAGATCCATGACGATGACATCGGGTCTAAAATTTGTGATTTCTTCCAGGCCTTGCTCGCCAGTGTAGGCCGCTACGGCGGTAATTCCCGCTTTTTTAAAAAAGCGGCAGCTTAAAAAAGCGAAATCGTGATTATCTTCAACTATTAGTACATGCGCTTTTTCCATCAGGTCACCCCTTTAGATTCGAGCGACCATAATTTAATAAGTTCGTCGCTTTATCAAACAAAAATCCCATTAGCTGCTAGCATCATTATTTTTAGTAAAGAAGATGTTAAGCCGTATCAAATAGTTAAACATGGGCACTGTTAAGTTGCACACTTAAGATCTGCTGTTTGACCTGCTAAAATAACAAGCACCTGGCCTAGCTCGATGGATATATCTATGGCTTTTATTTAATGCTAGCGTGCATTAACCCAGCGGAGGCTTTGTCATGACATCCTCCCAAAAACGTTCTCTTTTTTTAAAAGAAGATCGCACGCACACTGACAATAGCTTAACGACCGAGCGTGGAAAAACCGATGAATCACTTTCAAAATTTTTGAACGACTCCGAACGTCAGACCGATGAAAAGGTGAAGCATGGCCGCGAAAAAGCCGATGAAGCGCGTGCTCAACGCCGAACCAACACAGATTTAGTTCGAAGGACTGAAAGTATTCCCAACAATAAAGACGTTGACCAAAAGGCCCAAAACATTCGAATTAAGCATCGAATGTTTGACGACAAAACGGTGAAAGCCGAGCGCGCCTTAATGGATGCGGCCTTGGTTAAAGAACGCGCCCAAAATCGAAATGCGGCAAACGAATTGCTGCATGGCGAGCGCGAGGAAACCGACGAGAACCTTTTACAAGAACGCAAAAGATCAGATCTTCAAGTGGATCAAGTTTCGGATTTACTGACAACGCGTAATGAATTCTTAGCAATCGTTAGCCATGACTTAAGAAATCCACTGGGCGCCATTTTATCGTTCACCGAACTATTATTAGAAGATTCTTCTACCGCTGAAATCTAAACACTGGATTGAAATCATTAAAAGAAATGCGCAAACCTCGCTGGGGTTGATCAACGATATTTTAGACATTGAACGTTTCACTACCGGCCGATTTGAATTGAAAATTGCCACTAAGAATATTCAAGAATTGGTTATTCAAGCCGTAGAAAACTTTACGCAAGCGGCGATGGCGAAGAAAATTAAAATAACCGCCATTACGCCAAATATTTCTACGTTAGTTGCATGCGATCCTCAAAGAATTGAACAAGTTCTATCCAATTTAATAGGTAACGCTTTAAAATTTACTCCGGAAGGCGGCACAATCGTTTTAAAAGTTCTTAGGCAAGAAAGTACTTTGCTTATGTCGGTCACGGATTCATGAACTGGAATCAATGACGATCAGAAACTTCGGATATTCGAACGTTTTACGCAAATCGATAAAAATGACCGCAGTGGTCTGGGTCTAGGATTGTATATCTCTAAAATGATTGTGGAAGCGCATAGCGGAAGGCTTTGGCTCAATTCGGAAAAGGGCCAGGGAAGCACGTTTTCGTTTACCCTTCCTCTGACCGGTAAGTAGACTTTTAGCTTTGACATAATCGTTTCTCATTGCGACGATTTTAGCGCATGGCGATCAATAATAAAACCCAGGAAGAATTTAAATTAGCCGAGGCGGAAGAAACCTTCCGGCTTTTAGTAAACTCGGTGACAGACTACGCAATATTCGCACTGGACACTCACGGAAACGTCCTCACTTGGAATGCCGGAGCCGCTCGTTTAAAGGGTTATACTCCCGCCGAAATTATTGGCAGAAATATTTCCGCTTTTTATACCCCTGAAGACAATGCTCGAAGTCATCCTCAACGCGAATTGGAAATTGCCACCTTCACCGGTAAATACGAAGAAGAAGGTTGGCGCGTAAAAAAAGACGGGACTAGATTTTGGGCAAACGTCTTAATCACTAAATTAGTCGACAAAAATAAAAAGCACATCGGTTTTGCGAAGGTGACACGGGATCTAACCGAACGAAAATTGCACGAAGAAAATTTAAAAAGCAGCGAAGAAAAATTACGTTTGATGATTCAAAGCGTGAAAGATTACGCGATATTCATGCTGGATCCAAACGGTCTAGTCACCTCTTGGAATGAAGGCGCTGAACGAAACAAATTGTACCGAGCTAGCGAAATCATCGGTCAGCACTTTCGTAAATTTTACTCGTACGAAGAGCGTGAAAAAAAGATTCCCGAACAAGAACTCGAAGTGGCCGCTCGGGTGGGACGTTTCGAAGATACCGGCTGGCGGTTTCGCAAAGACGGTTCGCAGTTTTGGGCTAACGTCGTAATTTCTTCTATCCGCGATTCAAAGGGCAATCTGTTAGGATTTACGAAGGTAACGCGCGATCTTACATCGCAGAAATTGGCCGACGAAAAATTAAAAACAAATTATTCTGCCCTTGAAACGGCGGTTCACGAAAGAACTCGCGAATTATTGGAAGCCAAACAAGCTGCCGAAAAAGCTAGTGAAATAAAAAGTACTTTTTTAGCGAATATGAGTCATGAAATTCGCACTCCACTTGGCGCCATCATGGGCTTTACGGACTTGATGGGAAATCAAGACATGCCGCGAGAAGAAATTAATTCTTATTTGGCCGTCATTAAACGCAATTCGACTTTACTTTTAAGAATCATTGACGACATTTTGGATCTTTCAAAGGTTGAAGCCGGCCGCATGGATATTGAACATATTCGATTTTCATTACCTCAATTATTGGCCGATACGGCTTCCATGTTAGGCTTGCGCGCTCGCGAAAACAGTATCCGTTTTAATTTGAAAGCTTTGACCCCGATTCCCGATATCGTGATTTCCGACCCGACCAGACTACGGCAGATCATTAATAACGTGGTCGGTAATGCCATTAAATTCACCGAAAAAGGCAGCGTGGAGGTTTCGATTTCGGCAAAAAATGGCGAGCTTATTTTCGTGGTCAAGGATTCTGGTCGCGGAATATCGCAAGAACAAGCCGACAAATTATTTAAGCCCTTTACGCAGGCCGATGCTTCCACCAGCCGAAAATACGGCGGAACCGGTTTAGGTTTGTCTTTAACGAAAGCCCTCTGCCAAGCCATGGGTGGCGACTTTTATCTTGAAGAAAGTTCTTTAGGAGCTGGAAGTACTTTCGTGGCTTCGATCAAAATTGAAATTCCGAATGATTCAAAATTGGTTACGGACGTCAATTCGAAATTGGCCGGCGAGCCGATCTTACCCAAGGCAGACGGAAAAATTTTGCAAAATATGAAAATATTGTTGGTTGAAGATTCACCCGACAACCAAAATTTAATCCAAATTGTTTTATCCCGAGCCGGAGCAATAAGCGACGTCGCCTCTGACGGACTTGAAGGCGTCAAGATGGCCATGGCCGGAGATTACGATGCCGTCCTGATGGATATTCAAATGCCGTACATGGATGGCCTAGAAGCCGTGGGCCTATTGCGATCAAAAAAATATGCAAAACCGGTCATTGCCCTGACGGCCCATGCAATGAAAGAACACAAAGCCCAAGCCCTCGATGCCGGCTTCACCGCCTACCTTTCGAAACCTATTCAACGCGACCAAATGATAGAGGTTTTGCGGCAAATTCACGAAGCCGCGCGATAAAAACAAACTCGGTTCTTGGTTTCAGAAAAGATTCAGGTTAGGTTTCCGGCATGTCTTCTTCCGTAACAAACAATTCTAAGTACAAATATGTTTTGGCACTCGCGGCCCTGGGCGTGGTGTACGGTGATATCGGGACCAGTCCCCTGTATGCACTTAAAGAAGCTTTTCATCACGGGCACCATATTTTAGCAAATCCCGAAAGCGTGATGGGGCTTTTGTCTTTGATATTTTGGTCATTGATTCTGGTGATCTCGGTAAAGTACTTGGGATTTATTTTGCGCGCCGACGATAAAGGCGAGGGCGGAATTTTAGCGTTAACATCTTTGATCACGCCGAAAAAAATAAATAATAACGATTCGTATACGAAGCCCCGAAAGCTTCTTATTTTATTGGGCCTATTCGGGACCGCGTTACTTTACGGCGACGGAATGATTACGCCCGCTATTTCTATTTTGAGTGCGGTCGAGGGTCTTAGTTTGATTACTCCCGTTTTTAATCCTTACGTTACGTGGATTACCGTCGCGGTTTTGGTTGCGCTGTTTTCAATTCAAAAACGCGGGACTAGCGCCGTGGGTAAAATTTTTGGACCAGTTACTCTGACTTGGTTCATCGTTATCGCCATTTTAGGAGTGAATAGCATTTTTCAAACTCCGGATATTTTAAAGGCGCTTAATCCGTTTTACATTTATACTTTTTTTCAAGAAAACACCACGTACGGGTTTATCGCATTGGGTTCGGTCTTCCTGGTCGTCACCGGGGGCGAAGCGCTGTATTCTGACCTTGGGCACTTCGGACGAGAACCCATAACGCGGGCGTGGTTTTGGGTCGCCCTGCCTGCGTTGACATTAAATTATTTTGGTCAAGGGGCTTTGCTTTTACGAAACCCAGCAGCGATCGAAAATCCATTTTTCTTACTTGCGCCTAGTTGGGCTCTTTACCCCCTTGTTATTTTGGCGGCGCTTGCCACAACCATCGCATCGCAAGCCTTGATCACCGGAGTCTTTTCATTAACCATGCAAGCCGTTCAGCACAAGTATGCTCCCCGCCTTCACATCGCGCATACTTCTGAAAAAGAATCAGGCCAGATTTACGTAAAAAATATTAGCCGCTTTTTAATGGTTGGTTCTATCAGTTTAGTTTTAGCATTTAAAACTTCAAGCAACTTGGCCGCGGCCTACGGACTTGCGGTCACCACTACGATGGTCATCACCACAATTTTATTTTACTTCATCGCACGAGAAAAATGGGGCTGGAGTCGCCTAGCGGCCGGTTCTTTATGCAGCCTATTTTTAATTGTCGATCTTGGATTCTTCAGCGCGAATTTATTAAAAATTGTCGAAGGCGGTTGGTTTCCGATCTTGGTCGGCATTGCCGGCTTTACGGTTATGACCACCTGGAATTCCGGATTAAAATTGCTTTCAATCCGCATCGCCGAAAAAATGATTCCGCTGCAAACTTTTTTGGCCGAACTTGCAGCGAAAAATGTAAAAAGAATTAACGGCACCGCGGTTTATTTAAACGGAAGCGCGACCCTTGCACCCTACGCCTTGATCCAAACCTATGAACATTTTCAGACGGTTCATCGAAATTTAATATTTTTACTGGTTTCGGTGGGCACTTCGCCCACGGTAGATGAAAAGGAACGTTCTCAAGTCACCGATCTCGGAAGCGGCTGCTACCAAGTGACTTTATATTACGGGTACCAGGAACTTCCGGACGTTCCCCGTGATATGAAAGGCCTTCGATTCGACGGAATGGAAATAGATCCGGCGAAGACCAGCTACATCATCGGACGAAAAAGTCTTTACGCCACGAATTTACCGGGAATGGCCTTGTGGCGTGAAAAAATATTTAGCCTGATGGCAAAGAATGAAATTTCTGCCACCGATTATTTTCAATTGCCACGTGGTCGCGTCGTCGAAATCGGAATGCAGATCGAGCTGTAGTACCAGGCCAATTTTACTGTGCGAACAGAAGTTCGCACTTCAACGCGCGTGGTTTTGTCTTCCAAGTTGTCATACTTGGATTTATTTGCCCATCGATCCGCATTTGGGCTTCACGCATTCCTTGATCCATTTGTTGGCTGTAGCCTACGTACCACGGTTGGCTGCCGGCCCAGGCGTTTGGTTGGTAATCGTAGATACCTTTTGAAATTCGCTTCATCACGAAGATTCCGTCTTGTCCGCGTACGCCATTCGTGACTAAGTTACCTATCGCTGGTCCGGCCATCCAACCGGGAACTCCGATCGCAGGGCCCACGTGAAGCGAGGTCAGGTAAGAGCCCGTTTCGCGAGCGGCGGCCGCAAATCCTGCGGTACTTTGGGTCAACATCATTTGGTGCCAAGGGACGTAGGGTCCGCCCAACTCTCCACCACCAAAATTGAAAACGCGAAGTTGATTGATGTAGGTGGTTAAAACTTTCGTGATTCCGTCGCGAAGCCCGGCGCGTATTTGACGCGCGTAATGTGTTGGTAAAAATCCCAAATTGCGATCGCGGTTAAAACCAAACGCGCGGTGAAAAAGCGTTCGCTCTTTGGCGTTCATGGCCGCACGAATCGCGTGAGGTTCATAGACACGAATTACTTCGCCACCTTTAGAAGTATCGGCGCCGATTTGATTTAAAATTTGCACCAGTTGATGCTCGGTATTTACGCCCAAAGCTTTTTTTAATAAAGCATTATCATCGGCTTGCAGATCGTTGAAAAAGGTATCGATACGGTGTTCATCATTTCCAGGTCCGTTAATCACTTTCGCATCGAAACCCGCTCGATTGCGTCTAGCTACTAATTCTTCGGCCGTATCTAAGCCGTAATCATTTCGTAAACCGATAAGTTTGTCCAAAACCGCGCCGTCTTCAGCCGCTAATAATTTTTCTAAATCAATCGCACCCGCGGTTGGCCAAATCTTTTGTCCGGTCATGGCTTCCGCCTGCTGAGTGCGTTCGCGAAGAACGTTTAAGAATCCTTCTTCAGTTTGCGTTCCGATTGATTTTTTTAGAAGGGCCCCATCATTTTCAGAAAGTGACTTGATCATTTCTGGAACCGTCTGCTTTAGGATAAATTCGCTTTGCTGGTAGTAGTCAAACATGGCCATCGTGTCGGTCTTGGCCGTCTTGTCAAATTTCTTTTGAAAACGCAAGTGATCCTTTTTAAGTTGCTTCATCTTCGCAACGATAAAGGTGCGGGCCGCTTCAGATTCGTTATTCTTAACGTGAACGTCTGCAAAAGAATATTTTAAGATCATCGCTTCAACCGGGTTTAAGATTCCGTTCTTTTTATTTTTTTCAAAGCGGGCTTTAATATGCTCAAGGGGCTGAGTCGCAAGCTTATCGAAATCGGCATTCAGCAATTGATCATCGCCCAAAATAAGCTGGCTTATCGCGAAACGCAAATCTCCCTGGTGGGTTGGGTAACGCTCTGGCGTCATGGCTTCATTGTGAAAGTACAACACTTTTTCATCGATTGGGTTGTGGGTCCCCATTTTAGCGACACTAGCTTGCTTTGCTTCTTCTACAACCGTGCGCAAATCGACCGTCAATGATGCCGCATCAATTACCTGCTGCGGGTACCAACGCATGTAGGAAGGGTCTGACCATAAACCTTTTGTTTTATTCCAAAACTGTAATAAAAAGCCCAGGGCCGTGTCAGGTTCATTCAAAATATTAATCGCCGTCCTCGCTGAGGGTTTGCGTTGGTCCGCTGACGCTAGCGCATTGGCGGCATTAAATTTGACTTCTTGGTCAAACAATTTGGTTAAGTAGAATTTCGTGCGCGCCGAAACAACGGGGCGAATGTTTTTGTTCGAGTAATAACTTTTATCAAAGTTAATCGACTTGTCCGCATTTAAAACTTCAAACTCACGTAAGTTCGAGAAAAATAAAATCGCGTCGGTTAAGGCGATCCCACGCTTCCACGCTTCCATGTGAAAATCCAGCAAAGAGTCAACGCTATCGGTACGATTAGGATTAATCGCTTCGATGCCGATACCAAATCGAATTTGGTAAATTCCAAGCTTGGCGCAGGCGTCCAAAAATTTATCGCGGTTCGCTTTAATTTCAAGGCCCGCCCACCGAAGTTCGTTCCACTCGCCGTCCCCATTCCACGTCCGTGTCGACTCGATAAAAATACCGCGTCTTTTCGCGGGACCTTGGTGACCATAATAGTGTTCAAAAAGTTCTTGGGTCTGGTCAGTTCTTTTAATCTCTTCTAATGTTTTTTTCACCGGCGAATAAGACGATTTTTTAGCTTCTATATAGATGTCAGAATCTTCGTTGGGTCCGTCTTTAAGTCCGCGCTTCGGTAAATAGGAATTCCAAAATTGGGAAAGGCTTTCGATCCAACCGTGGAAAGCTGCATTCGAACGTTCTACCTTAGTAAGGTGTGCCGATTCGGCCGCGTTGGGTGCCGCGATGGCGGGTAAACCCATCGATAAAACTAGGGCGGTCGAGCAATGTAGAATGACATAAGATAATTGTGATGGGCGCATACTTTTCTCCTGCAACAAATGGCAGGTTTAAGAAATGCAACTTATGGCCCCCCACCATCGCAAAGTAAAAGCCGATTCACTGTTTACGATTTTGACAATGGCGCAAATTGGGCCGGCTTTAAATTATCGCTGATATTTTAGGCTTGTTAAGAAAAGCCAACAGCAAACACGAAATGCCTCTGCATTTTTTAATGCGAATTTTAAAAATCTATGGTCCAGTTCCTTAAAAGAGCGAATGAATTTTTCCTCACCGGGATTATTTCTTTGGGGCTAAATCGCCCACGAAATTTTTAATTCGTGCGCGAAATCGAAGCGAAGATGCCATTGGATTTTGTGGGTTGAAAAATGTGTAGGCGTACATTTTGCTTCTACCCCGATGACGACGCTGAAGCGTCTGCATATTTATTAAACAAATGATTCAGAACGAATCAACACAAAAGGAGAATCTATGAAATTAATAACAGCATCAATCGTGACTTTGTTCGCGACCCTCGCGATGGCTCACGGCGAAGTTCAAATCAACTGGCCATCAGTCAACGGCCTTGCCGTTAACAATGCGTGCGCAACGGCGGACACTTTCAGATCATTACAAGGCGTTAAAACTTGTACTGATACAAAAACTGTTCGTTACGCAGTTAGCAGCCAAGGTGAAATCGGTATGGTTAAGCGTCTTTTAAAAGATGGCGAGCAACCACGACGTAACGAATGGTTACAAACTGAAGAAGTTTGTTCCGCTTACGGTTACCAAGGTATGGAAGTATCTAGAAACATGACAGTATCTGAGTGCGCACACTACGCTCCCCCTGGAGAACACACTGAGCCTTGCCGTGAATTCGTATCACGCACTGTAAAAGCTCCGTTGACATACTCTGTAGAAAAAATCGTTCACTACGGTGAAGCTGATCAACAGACATTTTTCAAATTTACTGTTCCAGCTTGTGACTAAGGTTTCGACCTAAGTTCTAAAACTGAGATTATAAAAAGGGTTTACCTCGAAAGAGGTAAACCCTTTTTATTATGCGTTATCGAACGCAGCCTTCAGTTGTTTAATATCGAGCTTTACCATTTTCCACATGGCTTCGTTCATCGCCTCTTTTTTTGCTTTATTCTTTGTTGTGTTCCACTTATCAAATTCTGCCGGACAAATTTGCCATCGCACGCCGAACTTGTCGATGATCCAACCACACTGCACAGGTTTTCCTCCGCCGGCCGACAATTTTATCCAGTAAGTATCAATTTCTCGCTGAGTTTTACAAGGAACAACGAAGGATATTGATTCGTTAAATGGCATTTCCGTGAAACCATCTAAGAGCATCATCTTTTGTCCCAAAACCGTTAAATGCGCGGTGAGGACGGAACCAACTTTTACGCCCATCGGATTTTTACCCCAGTACGAAAATTTGCCAACTTTCGTGCCTTTAAAAACAGACTTATAAAATTTCACCATCTCGGCGGCGCTTTGATTAGACCAGATGCACACGTACGCTTTTATCATAAAAAATCTCCTTACCTGCACTGTAAAGAAAGGACGAAATTTAATCTAGCGGTCGCGCTTAATATCAAGGTCACAGTCTAGAAATCCGTAAGCAATGTGGGTAAATCCTTCAGAAAGCAACGTCTCTGCCAACTGACGATAAGCGTCCTGGACCGAATCATTGGTGCGATCGACAGCGTATTGCGATTCCGCCAAGTGTTGAAGCATGGGTGCCAGTGGAGCTGGGTTCGGAAGTTCAGGCGCATCGTAATCGTGATGTTCTAAGCTCCAACGAATTTCCGCATCGGGAAAAACTTCGCGACACAGGCGCGGCACTTCCCACTCGTCAGATTCGAGTGATCCTAAAGTCCAAGTTAGGAAACAGGCTTTCACTGGTCCCTTATTCTGTTCGTGAAATTTTTTAACAAGGCGAAACGAAGCTAATTGTAAATCCGAGCCATGAGGGCCACCACCCGAATTGATCGCCAATGATTCGTAATCGGGTGCAGGCGCGAAGGGAACGTTGGCTAAAAATAAAGTCTTCCCAGAAAGTTTCAGCATCGAAGGAAGCTGCTTATTCATATCGTTCAGTAGCCCGAAACATTCGTCCGAATTCATTCCGTTTAAGAGCGCATTAATACTTGCGAAGGTTAACGCCCGCGCGTTGGCGTCACAGAAAATTCGTTGCGCCCTGCCGTTAAAACCCAGTGGGGTGTGCCCACACCCGGCCCCGGTATCGATAACGTAGTCAGGCCAGTCGGTTAAATTATTCTCTTCGACATGTTTAAGCAAAACTAAGGCTTCGTCAGGATCGGGAAAGACGCGCATTGGATTTTTAACCCACGCGCCGTCGGTAATAAAAATTTTTGCGCCTATTTTATTTATTTTAATCGGTAACGTAGGCTGCGTGGCATTTTTAAGACCTAATTCGCTAATCTTCTTCGCGTTTTTTTCTTGATCGCTTGAAAGTTCGTACGGTTCAAGGGGTTCTGATCCCCACCAATCTTGGTAAGGCCGACTTTCGTAAAGAGCTTCTAGCTCGGCCCGTAATTTTTGGGTCAACTCCGGGTTTGTCGACAGCTTCAACCATAATTTATTAATGTGTTCCGTTGTAACCATCCGGAAATTTTTATTCTAAGCGACGTCATTAATCAAAAAAAACATTTAGTTAAAAACCGTGTAGACGATTTGCAACTATTTTTTAGTCCAACCAGTACGATGGTCATGGCGGAAATACGAATAAGAAGGGATTATGCCTTTGGGCGCATCCAGTCCTTGCGGTAGAATTTCATTCTTGAAAAAACTTAAAACTGCGTAGATATTAACCTGATGAACACCCCTCAAAGGTCAGAAAGTTTGGAGTTTAATATCTTCAATGCTCCAGGCGAAATGGCCCAGCGGTGCCGTGATTTCGATTGGGCCGGCGGTCAGCTAGGACCCGTTAAAAATTGGGATTCGAATCTAAGGTTCACCACGAATTTAATTTTACAGTCGGCATTTCCGTGTTTTTTACTTTGGGGTAATGATCGAATTCTAATTTATAATGATCCCTATATTAAAATGCTGGGACGCAAGCATCCACAAGCGCTGGGGCAGCCCTTTCTTGAAACTTGGTCTGAAGTTAGGAGCCAACTTGCACCAATCATCGACGAAGTCTTTAAAGGGAAAGCGCATTATCAGGAAGATCTAGAGTTAACCCTCGATCGCTTCGGATTGCCCGCCGAGGCTTACTTTACGTTTTCGTACTCGCCTATTCAGAAAGTAAGTGGTGAAGTAAACGGACTTTTTTGCTGCGCTATTGAAACGACTGAGGCCGTCATATCCAAGCAAGAAAACGAGCGCTCGAAGCTTGAACTCACGAACGTGCTTGAAGGAATGACCGAAGGTTTCTCCACGATTGATAAAAATTGGATCGTTACCCGATTGAATGACAATCACGAGATTTTTACGCAGAAAAAACGCGAAGAACAAATCGGCCAAACTTTAATCGACCTTTTTTTCGCAGCACCTGAGTACAAAGAAAGTATCTACATAAAATCTTACACAAAGGCGATGGTCGAAAGGGTTCCGGTGTACTTCGAAGATTATTACAAGCCGCTAGATTTGTGGACCCGCGTCAGCGTCTATCCACAGCCCGATGGTGGACTTGCGGTTTTTTTTAAGAAGATAAATGAAGAAAAAAAATCGCAGCAAGATTTAATTAATGCGAAGACGAAGCCGAGCGTGCGAACCATTTAAAATCGGCGTTTTTAGCGAACATGTCCCACGAAATTCGCACCCCTTTAGGAGCGATGATGGGGTTCGCCGAGTTATTACGTGACCCCGGAATTAATGAAGCCGAAAAAGCAAATTACATCGATATTTTACATAAAAATGGGGATCAGTTAGGTCACATCATTAACGATATACTTGATCTGTCCAAGGTCGAAACGGGACATATCAATTTTGAGTACGTGCAAGTAAGCCCATTGCAAGTGGCACACGAAGTGGTTTCGTTGATGTCGGTGTTGGCAAAAGAAAAAGGGTTAGTATTATCTTTTGAAGACAACGGCACCACGCCAAATCAAATCGTGACGGATCCGACCCGCACGCGACAAGTTTTGATGAATCTGGTGAACAACGCGCTCAAATTCACGAAAGTTGGAACAATTCATATTACGCTATCGGGTCACGAAGGCGAAAATGGTGAAAGCTGCTGCGCCTTTGAAGTCGCCGACACCGGCGTTGGCATTCCTACCGAGGCAACTGAAAAACTTTTTCGCATGTTTTCACAAGCGGATAATTCAATGACCCGAAAATACGGCGGCACAGGACTTGGGCTTGCTCTTTCAAGATCTTTGGCTCGCGCCATGGGTGGCGATGTCAAACTTGTCGAAAGCGTGCGCGACCTCGGCAGCGTATTTCGCTTCTGGGTGGAAAGCCGAGATCATTTATTACCGGCGGGAACTTCGGCCGTCACATTGGCCGCAAAAAAAAATGACGAGCCCTTAGCGAGCAACATTCTTGATGGAGTACGCGTGCTACTAGTCGAAGATTCACCCGATAATCAAACTTTAATCTGGCGGCATCTTACAAAATACGGGGCGCTCGTTGAAATTGCCGACAACGGGCTCGAAGGCGTAAACAAGGCCTTCGCCAGCGAACACGATATCGTGTTAATGGATTTACAAATGCCGGTCATGGATGGGTACACCGCCACGGGAAAACTGCGCGGTCGTGGATACAGTAAACCGATCATCGCATTAACCGCGCACGCGATGGCCGATGTTCGAAAGAAATGCCAAGATGTGGGTTGCACCGACCACTTACCGAAACCAATTAATTCTAACGATTTAATTTTGACGGTGCATCGTTTAGCGGGACGTTAGTTTCTTGCCGGAAATTTTTTTATCGGCAATTTTTTCGCCGTGCCGAAACGCTTCTTCGACCACCTCGGCAATTCTTTTGGCGCGGGTTTCGGGTTTTGTAGCATCATCAATACGTCTGATCATGAAATTCTTTTTGCCCGGAGTTAGTGAATCAAAATTCGCCGTCACATTTTCTTCCTTTAAAGCTTTGGCTAAATCCTTCGGAATTAATATTTCTGCGCGGTCTAAAACCGTGAAAGTGACTTTTACGGCGTCGCCCTCGTGAAGATCAGCCTGCTTTCGTACTTTGGCACGGACGCGAATGTAATGTTGACCTTCACCCGCCGGAAATAAGCTGACTTTGAAAGGTTCGGAATGATTAACTTGAGCCATGACCAGTACCGCTGATTTTGTCCCTAAGGCTTTCGTCGTTGCGGAAGGTACCGGGATCGCGCAGTAATCCATTCCTTCGGCCCAATTTTCAAGTTTTGATTTAAAAGAATATTTCTTGCCAGCTTTTGGTTGCGTGCCCATGGGTGTTTTTTCCTTCTTAAAAGCGTTTTTCCCATTGCAAGGTGACCGCTTCCGATTGGGTTTGATCTTCTTGCGGAACCCATGAGGCCGTCAACACCCATCGTTTTGAAATGCGCTTACGAATTTCAAGGTTTGTATTTTGATCCGTCGCGGTGCCAACGCCCGCAGTTAGCCCCTCACCGATTTGAAATTCAGCGGCGTAAACTTTGGTAACCGGGTTGTACGTGAAGCTTCTGATCGGGGTATTGGCGAAAGCCCATAGCCCAAAAAGTCCGATCGCTTTGTCGGCCATCGCGGCCTGTACATTTCCGGACGTCTCCGCGTCTCCACCCACCAGTTGATCTTGAAGCCGATCGTATAGTAACACCGAAATAATATCGGCACGATCTAAGTAAGGCTCGCTCGTCATTGAAATTAGCGGAGTTCCCAAAGTACCTCCGACGTTGATAAAAATACGGTAGGCCGTTTGGTCAACGTGAAAATGTCCTTCAAGGGGAAAATCCTGACTTTCATTTTCGGTGAAATTTATTTTCAGAGAATCGACCGCCAACGTCCTACGAAGGTACACGATATTAAATGGATCAAGGTGAAGAAATCCGTCAACTGAGTTACCCGCGGCTTTCGTCATTTTTAAGCTAATTGGAATGGAAGAAGGTACTAGTGTCGAGAAAAAGCGAATTGCATTTGGACTCGAAGTTTCGATATTGAAATCGAAATACATTTTAATTGCGGCCGCGGTCTTTTTCGCAGAGGGTTGCATTTGGATACGCGCATCTCTTTTGATTTTTGGAAGCCCGCGAAGCGGATCAAGTGGTGGCAGCTCGATTTCAAGAGCATCAATTTTAGTATTCACCGCAACGTCGAGCCGTTTGAAATCAGAAGCGGCGCGGATCAGAACGTCCGCTCGCAGATTTGCCTTTTGCCTTTTTGAATTTAACAAAGTCTGAATCTGAATTTTGGAATCGGTTGATTGTAGTCGACCCCCGTCGTACTTCACATTCATAGGCCCCTTAGCCGAAATTTCAACGGTACCGTCCAAGACACTCAGCGGAGCCGGAATTAAAATGCCCGTGGTTGTAAGCAACCGGCCAAAGTTTTTAAAGTTCTTTATCAAAATATCTGAATCTAAAGAGGGCTCATAATAAAAACCATGTTTGTCATTTAGGACTTTTAATTTCCCCGCCAAGTTGATACTGAATAACTTGTTTTCGATCTTTGGGCTACTGACCGACACTTCGGCAAGCTTTGCCGCTTTATCATCTGGGGCTAAAAATTGTTTGGGGAATAACGTGCCGGTGATTTTTAGCGGCAGTGATTTCGGAACAACGCATTCACAAGATTTCGATACGTTCTGGCGAATCGACTCTTTTATAAAAGCAAGTTCAACGGGCGCATCTACCAAGAATGTCAACGGGGACGAACTCCAGTCTTGACCATCGCGCAGCGGCAATGAAAATTCAGAGGTTAAATTGTTGATCGACTTAACGGGACCGGGAATGCCTTCAACCGAAGTCGACATCGTTAATTTTGCGAGGTTCCTTGAAACCAATGCATTAAATTTTGGATCCGCGTGCAAAATAAGATTATTAATATCGGTTTTAAACTTAGCTGCGGACTCTAGATTGAATGTATTTTCCGCGAAGCTTAGTTTAAACGGAATTGTAAAATTGATTTTGAGGCCCGTGCCTTCACTTACGCCAGATAAAAATGGTTTTTCAGTCTGGTATGAATTTGCCGTCAGAACTCCGTTAAGACTTAGTTTGGATAGGGGCCCTGCCGGAAATTCAACTTCGATTTTAAATGATATTTCTTCAGCCGCACGATTTTCCTTTTTTGCAAAGGCCGCAATTTTGTAAAAGTTAGAATCACCGATCGATTTCGTAAAATAATCGAACTCGCGCAAGTTGATTTCAAATTTGTCGCCCGTATCGACTTTTTTGAGCGTCAGTAAATAATCGGTCATCGATTTGATCATTTGGAAAGGGCTTTGTTCTACCGAATCCTCTTCTTTTTCGGCCGACGCCCAGACTTTGATGGCAGACTTCGAGATGACTTTTAAGGTTTTTAACCGAATAGGTTTCGCCTCACCAAAAGGCTCGACGAATAAATCAACATCGATATCATCAATTTGCGCTGCGATGTGCGGAGTTTGTTTGGCGACGGCAAAATCCCGAGCTTGCAACTGCGCTCGCCACACCCACCCATCTTCCTTCGTCACGTCTAGATTCAGAGTCTGCCAAGAAATTTTAAGATCTTCGGGAAGAAAATGCCGTTGCGCAAAACTCCAGGCCGGTTTCGGATTAAAGTAAACCCATGTGAGTAAAAGTACCGAAAGCAGAACCAATAGACCGGCAATGCCAGCGCTGATCAAAAGAAATTTTTTAACATAACTTAATGTTTTTGATTTCAATTAAAACTCTTTCCCAAAGCTAATAAAGTAAACCCAATCTTGACGGTAACGTTCGGTAATTTGATTTCCGTTATTAATTTGTCCCCGTGCCGCCAAGAACCGCAAAGTTCCAAATGGCGAAGGCCAACGTAGCCCCCCGCCCCAAGAAAAAAAAATGGGTTCTTCAAACGTAAGCCCTGCCTCTGCCAGTTTCCCTATATCCGCTAGTAATAAAGGTTCTAAACGATAGGGTAAACGTTCGATCAGTCTAAGTTCGTTTCCTAAGAACAAGGCTGAAGAATACCCGCGGCCACCGTTATCCAAAGTTTGGCGCTCGAACCCCCTTAGGTTATCGTCACCGCCATAGTAAATTCGAAAACTAATCGGCAAATCTTTTCGCTCGGCAGTGGCTTGGCTGGCGCTGATAACACTAGCACCAACCCTGGTCGCCAGAACCAGTGCGGGCGGTGAGTAGTTTCCGATATTCCACAAATACTTAAAATTTAAATCGTACCGGTCAACGTCAATTTTTGATCCGACGTCTTTGCGTTGTCCGGTGTAGCGGAAATCTCCGGTAAAGCCTTCATACTGATCACGCACGAAGGCTTCATAGGCGTGACTGGTTAGGCTGATGATCCCGTCCCACGTCACGTAGGACGCCGTATCTGGACCTTCGCCGCTAATGGTTTTTTCGGTATTGTACGTGGGCCCTACGCGCGCGTTCCAACCTATTTTGTAGTGATCCCACGATCTTCCCAGATCGATTCCGACCTGGGTTTTATCAACCCGATATGATTTTTCAATTCGCTTCTCTAAGACTAAGCGCGGACCAAAATAAAAAAGGTGCGAATACGGCACAAGATATATTTCAGAATTTAAATTAATTTGCTGAAGGATCGGAGAAGCGTGCAGCGACGCCGTGTAATTTGACGCGCGATCGTCAAGCAAGGTGTCTTTATACCAAAGATCAACGAAAGGAAATTCTTCGGTCGAAGCGCCAATGCCGAATCTAAAAATACGGGCCTTGCCGCGATCTGCAAATAATTTTAAATTTACATGATCATCTTGACAGGTTGTAGTGACGTACGTGTTTTGAAAAAGTCCGTCCGCGATTAAGCGGCTGACGGTAATATTTGTATCAACTACATCGTAATCGACTTCAACATCGAAGGCTTCGAAGCGACTTAAAGAAAGTACGTCAAGACCCTCATACCCAATTCTTTCAACTTTCGCGATCTTGCCTTTTTGCCCAGGGTTCACGCTGGCCGTAACAAGTCCGTTCCAGGCTTGCGCGTTCACCCCAACTTCCGGACAGGCGTATGCGTTGCGGCGCAACCTTAAATCCGCCCACTGTTCAATTTCATCAAGACGTTCGGGTTCAAGGGGATACCCAACAACTTTGCGTTTTCGGTCGGCGTGAAGAATCTCTTTTTCGCCTTCGATTTCGAATTTTTCAATGTTGGTTATAGATCCGGCGTAGACGTAAATTTTGTCGTCTTTTATTTCAAAGCGTGGGTTCAAATAACCATGATTCTGCAGAAAACTTTTTAATACGAATTGGGCCTGCGAGAGGGGGATTTCTCGCCAAGCTAATTCAGATTTATCACTGCCGCAAACTAAGATCTTTTCGTTCGCATTCAGTTTTAGGTTTCCATCGACCAACACAACATTGCCGCAGATTGTAGTCTCGGCCCATGAGGCCTGAACCACAAGCCAAATCGAAAGGAAAAAACAGAAACGAATAATGCTTAACATCCCATTTTAAAAAAATAAATTTTTGGTGCGACCTAGAACTAAATGCTTCCCGATCGTAAAGGCAATTAGACCCGCCGCTACCATCATGAAGAGTGTTGAATAATGCTTTGCCTTTTGGGCGGAATGCACGGCCGTCTCCCGACTGGCTATTATTTTGTCAGCCAACAAAGCCGCAGCGTTTTCAATTTGTTTAAGGTTTACTTGCACACCTTGGTCAGGCGCCTCTAATTCAGTTGATTTCATAGTTGCCTTCCCTCGATCGCATCTTTAATTTCAGTCACTGCATGCAATAAACTTTTTGAAGTGGCTTGTAAATTCTTTTCTACCATCTCCATATTAAAATCTGCTTTCAATTTTTTTTGCGTGCGCCACACTAAGTATCCGAGTATGGCCATCGACACCGCACCAATTAATAGCGCGCTCAACCAGAAACGGCCCCCCAGCAGAACCCCTAATCCCCAAACAGCTGCGAATAAAAGAGGTAGGCTGGCGATGATCATTAAGATATTCAGTACGACAAGTTGAAGAACGTGTTTTTGGATTTTCGAAAATGAACTTTTCAATTCCTTTTCAAAGGTAACAAAATTATTTTTGACCAGTCCCTTAATAGAACCCACAAGGTCCCCAATAATTGCATTATAATTTGGCGCCGCTTTTTCTATATTCTGTATCATAAAACCCCGATAAATGGTTGATCATTGCTGATTCAAACAATTTTGCAAAAGATTGGCCACGCAACAAAGCAATGAAACACACTTGAAGCGAAATTTTGCGGCACTATGGGAATGACGGGGCAAAAAAGACCGAGGGCCTAATCAGAAAAATGCAGAAGCGTTTTTAATTCTTCATCGCTTTCAGCCTGGGTTGCTGATCAGCAGCGGCTTTGCCGATACCCGCATGCGCGCACTGGAATTCCGCCGTGTCGACCGTTGTTAACTTTCCGTTGACGTAAGCTTTTGGTTGTCCTCAATACCTATAATCCACTCCATGATTTCCCAGCCCGTCCTAATTTGATTCAATCGGATCATTTCCGGTCGATTTTTCATGCTGGGCGTGCTAAATTTATTGCACTATGAGCCTTTAATCCCGCAATCATACCCATAAATCGTTTAATAAAATTATAATTTATATTACGTCCGGAGTTTATCATGAGCCAGTCTCTCTGCAGTTGTTATTTCCATTCTATTACTTTCATCCTCTGCAGAGGTACGTATGCGAACAGTTTTATTTACGACGATGGCCCTATTAACATGGGCTATATATGATCCGAATTTATTCCGGCGAAGAAGTGCTTCAACTGGCCCTACCTCCATCGAGCTTACGCTTTCGGATTTAGCCGAAGAAGGCCAACGGCAAAAGAAAATCATACGCCGAAACGCTGAGGTGATCCCTTGGTGGCATCGGAATAAGAAATCACCGGTGGTTTCGAGGTGCAATTACTTTCAGACAAACCCGCGAGACGTAAGATTTTCGAACCAACGAAAGATTCGTCGGATGTTTAATAATGCCTAGTCAGGCGCTAGATGTGCGTTTGTACGAAGTCAACCCGGGACCGGACGTCTAAAATCTATGTTAAAACTCAGAATCTGTTTGCGGTTACAAAGGTTTTTCGTCACGCTTGAATTCGGAGGCATTATGAACCTAATTTCTTTGTTTACTTTGTTGCTTGTTCCTTCACTGACGTTCGCGGCGGGTGGTGCCCGTAACGACGATAATCTCATCGCGGTCGGGCAAGGCATTTCATCGCCGACCTTGACGACGACGGTTAATTTTTCTTCGGGCTATACCCACGAAAGTCCGATCGGCACGATTTATCAAAACTCGTTTCGGGTAACTGGAGAATACGACACATCGAACGATAACGACAGCAGCGGAAACCGAAATTCAGGATCCGGCGCCGAGCTCGGATACGGTACCGGTCACGCAGGACTTGCCGCCGGTTACTATAAAAGAAACTGTAATAACTGCGATGGCAAATTTGCTGGTGCCGCCGCCGTCGCCGGTGATGCGGTTGGTGCAGGACTTCGTTATGAAAAAGATATCTTAACCATCGGCCTTTTATTTAACCCGAACGGCATGCACCGCTTCGGTCTGATCGGGGAAGTTAACGACAGCGGCGGATCGGGAGCCAAAGTCACAACTTACGGAGCCGGTTACGCCCACGTCGGAAATAATTGGACGTTCGCGATTGACGCCAGCAAACGCAATTATGAAAACTCGGCCACCTACGCCGATCGAATGATGATCACGCCCGGAGTTTCCGTGCGCGCCGATTTCTTGCAACTGACTTTAAACGACAAAATCATTCTGCACGATCGACAAAATGATAACGTGAACGACGAACGCACCAAGCACGAAGTTTGGTTCGGAGTGGGCGGCGGCGGAGCTTCATGGCACCTTGTCGGTTACAGCAAATACGTCAACGACGTGGCGTTAGCATTTAGTTTTTTCTTTTAATGCCCGGTGATCGAAAATAAAGGGGTATCGCTCGAAGACACTCCTAATTTTTTTTTATTTCTAAAGGCGACGATTTATTTAACGTCACATCTTTTCTTAACTGCAAAATAATTTCTTGTAGCGAAGGATAGGTCCTCGTATCAAGTAAATTATAATATTCTAAATGGTCCCAAAGGCAAAGCAGGTGAAATTCCAAATAACCCACGCGACTCGCATCAAAAAGTTTCGCGTTATCATTAACCCAGGTTAATCCGCCTTGGATCACCTTCGTCATCTTATCAAAGTATTTATACTGCTCAACTGGCACGCCGGTGCGCTTAGCTAAAAGAAATTTTACCTCTTCCTGCATGATGCCATTAAGGACCGTGCGCATATTTAATTTCGCCCAATCAAACGTCAAAACATCATATCGGTCCTCGGCATCGTACGTCTTAACAATATATTGCGAAATCACGTCAGAGTCAGTTACCCACGTCGAGCCATCAACAAGCGTGGGTATTTTCATTAACGGATTATGACCAAAAAGGGCGATGTCCGAATCGGCTACGTTACCGACGTTGTTCAGTTTGTACGGAAGCTTATATCGCTCCAATAAAATTCTAACTTTGCGAGCAAAATGCGAAAGTGGAGTGTAATACAATTCGATTATTAATGGTCCCCATCTATAGACTAAGTATTAAACCAATTTTGGGTACGATGTCACTGCACGACAGTACCAATTAAGCCACGTAACCCGCGTACCTGCGGGGATAAAATAACCGCTTTCTTCACGCGCCGGGTTTTAAATGCGTTAGCGCGCCAGCGGCGACCTACATATTCGCGGCGTATCCCTTGCAAACATTTTTCGCCGTCAACCTTTACAGGAGAATAAAATGTTAGCCATGACTTACAAAGGGCCACTACGCGTAAAAGTAATCGATAAACCCCTACCGGAAATCTTGCACCCTAAAGATGCGATTGTGCGGGTGACCAGATCCTGCATTTGCGGCTCTGACTTGCATTTGTACCACGGCCTTGTCCCCGACACGCGCGTGGGGCAAACCTTCGGACACGAGACGGTCGGCATCGTCGAAGAAATCGGTCCAGACGTCACGCAGATTAAAGTCGGCGATCGCGTCGTCGTTCCATTTAATATTTTTTGCGGTGAATGTTATTTTTGCCAAAAAGGTTTATACGGAAATTGCCACAATACGAATCCCTTCGCCACTGCAAGTGGCGGATTCTACGGTTACGCACATTTGACCGGAGGTTATGACGGAAGCCAGGCCGAATACTTACGAACTCCGTTTGCCGACGCAGGATTAATTAAAGTTCCTGACGACATCGATGATGACAACGCCGTTTTGTGCGCCGACGCCTACCCAACCGGTTACCAAGCGGCCGAAATGGCGAATATTAAAAAGGGCGACTCGGTCGTGATCTTCGGCGCGGGTCCCGTTGGACTTTTCGCGGCAAAATGCGCCTGGTTTATGGGAGCCGGCCGCGTGCTTGTCATTGACCAATGGGATTACCGCTTAGACATGGCTCGCAAATTCGCCCACTGTGAAACCTTAAATTTTCGCGAAGTAAACGATATGGTTTTGCATCTTAAAAAAGAATCAGACTGGCTGGGATGGGATGCGGCCATCGATGCTGTCGGATGCGAATCTAAAGGAAGCATGTTACAAACAACTTTAGGTATCGGATTAAAAATGCAGGGTGGAAGTTCGGTCGCGCTCAACTGGGCGATCGATTCTGTTCGTAAGGGCGGTTCACTTTCAATCGTCGGCGTGTACGGCCCAATCCCCGCCATGGTTAAAATGGGAGACGCGATGAACAAAGGAATCACGATCCGCATGAACCAGGCCAGCGTGAAAAGAAATATCGGACGCTGCTTCCATCACATTCAAGCGGGCCATATTAATCCAAAAGATATTATTACTCACCGGATTCCGCTTGAAGAAATTAGCGAAGGTTACCGTATGTTCGCCGCGAAACTTGACGGAATAATTAAACCGATGGTGATTCCACCTCGAGCCAATCACTAAAGGAAAAGGGAAATACAATGGAGCAAAACTTAGGATCCTCTTCAAAAGATATTTTAGCGAAACCCGTCCAAGGTGGTTGGGCTTTAACTACACGCCAACGCGAAGTTCTTGATTTAACTTCGACGATTCCTGGCTGGGGTTCGGACTTAGATCCGAGTGTACGTCCCGGAGTTCCGATGGACCCGGCTCCGCACCTGGGCCCCGAAAATTTATACCCCGATTTCGAACAGCAGGTTTCACGGCACCTTGTTCACAAGTCGATCGAGCACGCGAAGATGACGCCCGTATTTGGAAACGTAAGTCCACCGCGCGGCCTCAGCGGAATGTTACGCACCTTCGCGTTCAAATTTAGCGAAGGCCGCCTATCACACTGGCTGATGTTAGTGCTGGCCGATCGGGTTGACATGTTCGAAGAAATTTTCGTCGATCTATCGAAAGGTAATGTACCCAATCTTGCGAAAGAAATGGGCCTGGCCGCACACTGGAAATACGATCGAAAAGGCGTCATCAAAACGGCCGCCGTCGTGGGACTTTCAACCGCGGCAATTCTTTTGCTGTTGAATCATAGTCATAATCAAAATAAGAAACGAATTTGGTAATCTAAAAAAACGCGGAACAGATTTATTTTTTTAAATCTATAATTCCGCGTCGCTCGGAATTACTTCCCTTTGCCGCCTCATAGTAGTTTCCGTAAAATTGATCCGTGGGTGCATTGTGGTAAAGTTGCAAAAAACAATCGCCGCCGCAACCCGATATTAAAAAACCATCTTTGTCTTCACTCAGACTTAAAATATTATCGACGCGCCCGTTGCCGCTTGTTTCGCTGTTCATGCCCGGACCGTGAATACTTAAAGTAAAATTGCCGGTTAACCGCGGCTTTGTATAATCAGGAGTAAGATCCCAAATCACCGTTAGATTTTCTCGCTTTCGATCGAAGAACTGAATGAAGCCGGTGTAGCGGCCTTCTAACAGTTTAAATTGACGAGGCGTCGGCCCTATTCCCTTAGCCATTTCCATTTTTGGGTTTTCGATGACGGCTTGATCAAGTGCTTCACGAATTCGTTTTTCAATGCGCAAATTTTTTATGGCGTTACTTTTTCCTTCAAGCCTTGGCTTGGGCACGTCATTAGGTGAACTTTCCTTCACGCTTTCGACTTTGGCGGTTGGGCTTTGGGACTGCGGCGGTGGAAGTTCTGTCATGGCGGGTTTCGCGACCACCTCAAGCTTTTGCGCTCTGAAACCGACGTCGGCTAAAAACAGCAGCATAACTTTACCTAAAAGTTCGTCAGCCTTTTCGTACTTTTGCCGCAAGTCTTTTATTTGGGTGTATTCTAGGTACTCATTTTTACTTATTGAAATAAGGCTCTCTTTAGCCGAGTTCAAATCTAAGCAGGAAGGCGATTCTGAAACCTCAAGTGGGGTTTTGACCATCAGCCGCGACGAAAAAAATCCAAGAAAAAAGGCCAATAAAGTTACGGATACAATTTTAGACATTTTAAATGAATTCCTCTGTAATTTTACTTTATCCTGGTAGGGCCCGTAGTAAGGGTCAATTAAAAGATTTTAAATGCATTCTTTTTCTAAGGCTGGGATCATAAAAATAACTTACGGAAACGAAGGGGACTAAAAATTGGAACTTAACACCTGGTTTTTGTTCGGCGGACTATTTCTTTTGATCATGGTCTTGGGCGAACAGTGGCTGAAGCGCGGCCCCATATCGCCAGCAATTATTTATTTAATCTCTGGATTTCTTCTGGGCCCAAAATATTTGGGAATTATAAATTTAGAAATCACCGAGCATCCAAAAATGATGGAGACCGTCGCCGAAGTCGTCGTTCTGATTTCGCTTTTTTCGGCCGGCCTGAAACTACAAGCCCCGTTTCAACATGCGCATTGGCGAATCAGCGCGATCCTTGCCAGTTCAACAATGTTGATCACCGTGGCCTTAGTTGCCCTGGTAGGACATTATATCTTTACCCTTCCTTGGAGCGCCGCCATTTTACTTGGTGGAATCATCGCGCCCACAGATCCTGTCTTAGCTTCCGAAGTTCAGGTGCAAGATGAACACGACAAAGACCGCATTCGACGCTCACTGACGGGCGAAGCCGGCATGAATGACGGAACGGCTTTTCCCATCATCATGTTAGGCCTTACGCTTTGTGGAGCACGATGGGCCGATGCGGAAAATCCTGCCTGGCGTTGGTTTCAAATTGATTTTCTGTGGGCCATTCCGGCGGGATTACTAGTAGGTTACGTGTGCGGATGGGCCGCCGCCCAAATGATTATTCGCATTAATACCAGTCGCAATCAAAAAGTAGTTATCGAAGATTTTGTTTCGATCGGATTAATTTGCGCATCCTATGGTTTGGCACAAGTCGTTTCCAGTTACGGTTTCCTGGCGGTCTTCGCCGCCGGTCTTGCCTTCGCTCGGGTCGAAAATAATTATTTCGAAACCAGCCGGTCAAAAGAAGATGATATCTTTGCCCCGGCCCTGATTCGTTTTTCAAGTCAGCTTGAAAGAATTGGTGAAGTCGCAACCGTCCTTTTCGTCGGGCTCATTGCCGCTAGTCTTAATTATGCCTTCTTCAATTTACTTCTGCCGATCATTCTGATCTTTGCAATCCGCCCGATAGCCGTCTTCGTGAATCTTAGTAAAATTCTTCCCGTAAAAGAAAACGCGATTATTTCCTGGTTCGGTATCCGCGGCATCGGTTCGATTTATTATCTAGCCTACGCCATCAATCACGGCTTTCAAGAAAGCGCGTCCCGAACGGTGTTTAACTTAGTGATGGTTACCATCGTGGTTTCTATTCTACTTCACGGAATCTCGGCGACGCCGATTATGAAGTTTTAT
>CAXSEH010000001.1:0-47906 GCA_964236345.1 uncultured Bdellovibrionales bacterium | reverse complement strand
TAGGAGTATTTCTAGTTCTTGCGGTTATCAGCTTCATCTTTTCTTTGGTTTCAGGTCGCCGATCAGGGCCAGTCATTTAAATTAAGAGGACAGCATGCTAGAGCTTATTGTTAACCAAAAAAATAAACTCGAGAAAGCTGAAACAAAAGCGATTGGTGAAGACCAATCGCTTTTATTCATTAATGAAATCATTGATCAAATCAAATTTGCCCATACCGAAGAAGTGTGGAAGGTAAATATTCAAAATTTATTTTCGGCGGTTGAATCTGCCAATCTTAACAACCGACTTAAGGTTCTGTAGGAAGGATTCTTTATGAACAACACATTTATTCGTGCCCTCATTGCCATCGCTTTCATTGGCGCATTTCAAGCTGATGCCGATGCGGCAACCTTGAATCACTCGCAGTCGACCTCGACTATAAATTCTGTACCTTGTAACTAGCCAAGGCGACGAGTCCTGTCGCCAAAGACCCCCAGCCCACGTCAATCACCGCTAACAACAAGGGCCAACTTTTTAATGTTGCTAGATTCGTAAAGTCATAGACCCCGTAAATTACAAAGCCTAAAAATGCTCCCATCAGAAAAACATTAAATATTGAATCGTTTGGTTTAAAAAGCGGAAGAACGAAGTGCACTATTCCGAGCGCTAAAAATATATAAACAATAATGCCGGCCCAAAGCGTAATCTGAAAATCCTCATTCTGGATCGTGGCAACTTCGTGCATATTGTTTACGTACAATTTTTTAGCAATATGATTAAGCCACAAATAGTCCAAAACAAAAAATGTTATCCCGGCACACGTAAATGTTTTCATATACGGAATCATCGTTACTCCTAAAAAAAAATGGCGGTGAAATCACCGCCATGTACGTTTAACTTATTAACTTTGGCTCACTTAATCACGACTTGTCCCGTTTTGCCAACCGCCGCACCGGTAATGATGCGACGATTCGTCGAGGAAGTTCTTTTAACTCGATCCGCCCGGGACATGTTATTTAATGCAGAAGCATTCTGGGCCTGATTCTTTGAGCCGGTTGGTGTCTCAAATTTTTCCTTTATATTCATTTTTCGATGACCGGGCATATGTGCGGGGTCGCTGGCCGTTTTCGAGCCCGGGGCCTTTTTAGGCGCAGAATCTTTTTTCGCTTTTTTCTTCATGGGTCCTCCTTATTGAACGGACTTGTTGTTGGTCGAACCGGAAGCTTGACCATTTCGTCCCGGCTGATTTTTTGATCCACCGTTTTTAGTTTGAGACTCTGAATCAAATGAATTTTCGGCAGCTCCCCAACGTGGCTTAGAAGTGTCGGCAGAAGCTAGGATGCGAAGTTCATTCTTAATATCACTCACACCTGAAATCTGTTCGATTTCATCTTCGGCCATGCGTTTGGTTTGACGTGAGTCAACCGTTCCGGAAAGTGTGACCAGCCCGTCTTTAACGTCCACTTCAACTTCGGTTGGATCAATTTCTGGGTGGTGACGTAAGACTTCGCAGACATCTTCCTTCACTCTATCATCAGAGCGCTTGTAACCTTTTGGGCCTTTACCTGAGTGGGGACCTCGTTGTGATCCCTGTGTGGGAGCATTTCGATCAAAATTTTGACTGAAGCCATAACGAGTGTCTGAACTAGATTGGCCACCTTGATTACCTTGGCTACGCCCCGAATCGTATCTTGATTCATTTCGGTGGTCGTCTTGCATATTGGCGCCGTAGCCGTAATTTGAATTTTTCTGGGCATCAAAGCGCTCGGACTGGGAAGAGCCCGAACCGTAGTTCCGTGAAGATTCGTACTGATCTGATGAAGGACCGCTGTAGCGCGATTCATAACGGTCAGAGTTTAACGAAGTGGGACGCTCACCGCGGTTTTTATTTTCATTTCGCGGATAATTATTTCCTTCTGAGCGCGACATGCCGTCATCGTATTGCGAACGGTTCCCTCCTGAAAATTGCGACGAACTTTTAAAGTCACCGGATTGCCGATCTGGCTGATAGTCGTGGTATCCTTCGTTATTGCTGAAGTCTTCTGATGACCCGGTTCGATCAAAATTATTTTTTCGGTTATTCATAATGTAATATCTCCTTATTGTTTGTTATTCGTCCTGTTGAAAGCTGAATCATGAATATAATTTGCAAAAAAAATGCCGTGAGAAAAGGACGCAATAATTAATTATTCTAGTCACATACAGGGGCGCATTATTTTATTTGCGCTAAAGCCGGACATTTTTCCAGTGAAAACGGGCAATTTGCCTAAGTCGTGAAGAGTGCTTGCATTAACCTTTGAACGACGTAAAATAATTGCAATGAAACTAAAGATTCTTACTTACAATATTCATAAAGGTTTCGACTGGGGAAAGAAAAATTATTTTTTAGAGGACATCAAAAAACTGGTCAAATCCTCGAAAGCCAACCTGGTTTTTTTACAAGAAGTTGTCGGTGAAAGTAATAAGTACAAGCGCAAGGGTCTGGTTGATAAACAGTTCGAATTTATCGCGGATTCGATATGGAAACATTATTCTTACGCGCAAAATTCGATATCGGACCACGGCCACCATGGTAATTTAATTCTAAGCGAATTTCCCATCGCAAGTTGGAAAAACATAAATATTTCGACGAATAAATTTGAAAAAAGGGGTTTGTTGGTTTGCAAAATTGCCTTACCAGGCAAACCGGCGAAGCACCTTCACGTCGTTTGCGCGCACTTAGATTTACTAAATCGGGGCCGTCACAAACAATACCAGATGCTGAAAGATCTGATCGACACTTTAAACCTTTCCGATAAAGATCCGTTAGTCATAGCCGGAGACTTTAATGACTGGAACAAGGAAGCGACCAAGGTTTTAGAGGATGACTTAAAGATGACCGAGGTGCACAAAGCACAGTATGGACTTTTTGCGAAAACCTTTCCGGCATTTTTACCGGTTCTTACATTAGATCGCATCTACGTTAAAAATTTAAAAATAAATCATTCTTACGTGATTTCGAAAACCGAAAAAAATCACTTTTCCGATCATCTTCCCTTATTCTGCGAAGTCGAAATCACTGATCCTTAACTGCTGGATTAAGACTAATCTTGCGTCGTCGGCTTTTGCGTGGGGTGCTCGTCGGCGCTCCAGTCCTTTGTAGGTTTCTGGTACGGTGAACCCGCCCCATGTTTCGTTTTATATCCGGCACGAGTCTCATCTATTTTTTCTTCCAGCGCACGGCGCGTTGGGTAGTCATTTTCCGTTTGCTTTGGCGTCGGTTCGCTTTTTTCTTCCATCGGTTCTCCATTTTTTATTTCGGTCACGGTAAGGACCGGTGTATCCACGTAATCCAACATAGTAAGTAGCAAATCCAAGGCCTAAAGTGAAGCGTCTTGACACGAAATAAAATTATATAGATTATCTAAGTATCATGGCGCAAAATAAAACGAATTTGGTTGCAAAAATGTGGATGGACCTTGCGCCTTTACTTATGCGTCGTATGCGACAGAACGTGATGGAATCGTCGGTTAGCACTCTAACCATGCCCCAGTACAGAATTCTTGCAAATATTAATCGTGGTCTGAACTCGATAGGCGCCATCGCGGAACATCACGGCGTTGCGCAACCGTCGATGTCAAAGATGATCAACTTAATGGTGAAGCGGGGCCTGATAATCCGAAAGACCTTAGCAACCGATAAGAGACAATCAGTATTATCACTTTCGAAAAAAGGCGAGCAGTTGTTCTTTAAAGTAAGGGCCCTTGCGCAACGGCGCTTTTCCGAAAAATTATTGAAACTATCAACCGATGATCTTCGCGTGCTTGAAACTTCTTTTGCTGAAATCAGACAGGTTTTAGAAAAATGGAAGTAAAAAATTGGACAGCCGCCTTTTTAACGATAAGTTTTCTTTTGACCGGGTCCCTTGGTTTTACAAAGACATTTACGTGGCCAGAAGTTATTGAATTAGCCTCGAAAAATAATCTGGAAATACAAACCGCAAGTTTAAATTTTCAAGCAACCGAAGCCCTAGAGACCGCCGCAAAAAGTGGTTTTTACCCGCGGTTATCCGGGTCAGTCGGGGCCGTTCGTTCCGCTGCAGATCGTATCGAAAATCCCGACAGTTACACGGCCCAATTAAACTTGTCGCAAAACATTTTTGCGGGTTTCGCTGACCTGAACCGTAGACGCCAAGCCGAAGCCAATACCAAAGAGGCTCGCGCGAACCTTAGATCGGCACGGGCGCAAGTCAGTGCGCAGCTGAAGCAGGCCGTCGCCTCGTATCGGTTCGCCACGGAATATAAACGATTGGCGGGCGACACGATCAAACGGCGCAATGACAATTATAAAATTGTAGATCTACGCTTTCAAGGTGGCCGCGAAAATAAAGGTTCGGTCGTTCTTTCAAAAGCGTATTTGGATGAAGCAAAGTATGATCTATTCAATGCCGAGCACGATTCAGAAGTGTCGGCAGAAGATTTATCCCGTTTTTTGGGGATCTCATTTGACCCCGAGATCATCATTGCCGACGGGCCACCGCAACTGCAAGTCGCAAAAGAAAATCCTGACTTTCAAAGACTAGCTTCGGAAAGTCCCGACGTACTTTCGTTACGAGCCCAAGCATTAGCCGCCGACTCGGCACTGAGTATTGCCAAAGCTAATTTTGTACCTAGTCTAGATTTATCTGGAGGTTACGGTTACATCGACCGGGTTTTTTTTCCGAAGCAAGATCGATGGAGCGTGGGCCTAACATTGACCATTCCATTATTCGACGGCGGCCGGGATTACGCTAACGTAAAATCATCATCCTTCCGCGCGCAATCTTTCGGGAAGCAAAGTGAAGACTTGTTTCAAAAGAAACTAGTTCGATTAAAGCAGGCTTACTACGATTATATGGCCGCGATCGAAAAAGAAAAATTAGATGAAAATTTTCGGCAAGCTTCATTACTTCGCTCGCAAATCACCCGAAGCAAATACAACAATGGACTTTCTACTTTTGACGAATGGGACCGCGTCGAAAGCGATTTGATTGGGCGTGAAAGAGCGGCGTTAGCAAGTCGACGAGACCGTATCGTTAAAGAATCTGTCTGGGAACAGGCCCAAGGGGTCGGAGTATTCAATGAATAAGACAAAAATCGGCCTGGTGACCGGCATCGTTTTGATCGTGGCTTTGGGCGTCTACTTCTGGAAAAAAAACGATAAGGCTGAAACCTTTCGAACAACGCAAGTCGTTAGTGGTGATTTAACTTTAAAAATTTTGGCGACCGGAACCGTGCAACCCGAAAATCGATTGGAAATTAAACCTCCCGTCGCGGGCCGTGTTGAAAGGGTGCTGGTTAAAGAAGGTCAGAAAGTAAAGAAGGGCGAAATTTTAGCTTGGCTTAGTTCTAACGAACGCGCGGCTTTAATCGATGCCGCAAGATCCCAGGGAAATTCCGAAGTAAAACAGTGGGAAGAAATTTATAAACCGACGCCGTTGATTGCGCCACTGGGTGGAACTATTATCCAGCGGAATGTTGAAAGTGGGCAGACGTTTACAACGAACGATGCCGTTCTGGTTATGTCAGATCGCCTCACCGTGAAGGCACAGGTTGATGAAACTGACCTCGCGCAGATTTTCTTAAAACAAGAGTCGGAAATTATTTTAGATGCCTATCCCGACAAAACTTTATCCGCCGTCGTCGATCAAGTGGCCTACGAAGCTAAAACCGTCAATAATGTAACCACTTACCTGATCGACGTATTGCCGACTCACACACCTGATTACATGCGAAGCGGAATGACCGCGAACGTAACTTTCGTGGGCGCGACAAAAAAAGGTGTAGCGTTGATTCCTAACGAATTTATTAAATATGAAAATGGAAAGCCTTCGGCCCTTTTGAAAACCGATAAGCAACCGCTCACGAAAGAGCTTGAACTGGGATTGACTGACGGAAAAAATTCCGAAGTCATTTCCGGACTGAATCTTGGCGACTCGGTCGTCATGCCGATGTTAAAAAAAGACGCAAAAGCCACGAACCCTTTTTCTCCGATGGGCGGCGGGCGCCGTGGCAAATAAGCAAATATGATTGATCTAAAAGGTGTTCGAAAATCCTACCTCATGGGTAAAAATACTTTAGAAATTTTAAAGGGTGTCGACATTCGAATTGACGATGGGGACTTTGTTGCGATCATGGGGCCTTCCGGTTCCGGCAAATCAACATTAATGAATATACTAGGTTTATTGGACGTTCCCACTTCTGGGTCGTACCGGTTCAACCTAATCGAAACATCGAAAATGAATGAAGATCAGCTGGCCATTTTGCGGCGTGAAGAAATCGGCTTTATATTTCAGCAATTTAATTTACTACCTCGCATTTCCGCCGCCGCAAATGTTGCCTTACCTTTACTTTACTCGAAAAAAGAAAAAGGACTGTCGCGGGCTGAAGCCTTATTGGCCCGGGTCGGTTTGGGTGATCGCACCGATCACCGTCCAAATGAATTATCGGGCGGGCAGCAGCAGCGGGTGGCGATTGCGCGTTCGCTCGTGAATGCGCCGCAAATGATTTTAGCCGATGAGCCAACCGGAAACTTAGATTCGGTCAGCGAAAAAGAAATTATGAATACTTTAAAAGAATTAAACGCATCGGGGATTACGGTCGTGATTGTGACTCACGAAGAAGAAATTGGCGCGCAGGCAAAACGCCTTATACGCATGCGTGACGGGGTCATCCAATCCGATCAAAGGATAAAAGAATTCGAAGCCCGAGCAACGGGCGACGTCACCGCGCAAATCCCTACGGGCGAAAAACAAAATGCGTTTTTTGATTTCGTCGATTATTTTAAACAAGGATTTCAAACGTTAGTTTCGAACAAAATAAGAACGGGCTTATCGATGCTTGGTATCCTGATCGGGGTTGCGGCGGTGGTCGCCATGTTAGCTTTGGGACGGGGTGCCCAGAAGGCGATTGAAGACCAACTCTCTTCGCTGGGTTCAAATTTGCTGATCGTTCATCCCGGCTCGGTGCGGGTTGCCGGGGTCACGCAAGAGTCCGGAGCCGCCAACCGCTTATCCTATGAGGATGTGGGCGTTCTAAAAAGTCGCATCGGAACTATCAAAAATTCTTCAGCCCAAGTTTCTGGTCGCGTGCAGGCCGCCGCCGGAGCTAAAAACTGGAATACCTTGGTTCAAGGAGTCTCTGATTCGTGGCCCAAAATGCATTCTTCCGAGCCACCGGTAGGACGATTCTTTACTGAAGAAGAAAATTCGAAACGCGCAAGGGTTGCGGTTATCGGTGCAACCGTGCAACGAGAATTATTTGGAACGGCCAGCGCCATTGGTGAGATGATCAAGATGAACCGAGTCAGCTTTCAGGTGATCGGCATTCTTCCGGAAAAGGGCGCAACCGGCTGGCGAGACCAAGACGATGTCATTTTAGTTCCGGTACTAACCGCGATGCACCGGTTATTGGGACGGGCGTACTTGGAAATGATTGAAGTTGAAATTGATAAACCAGAAAATATCGATACAGCCATGGATTCAATTTTAGATGTGATGTATTGTGTGCCGTATAACATAGGTTTTAACGATCAAGCGGTCGACTCGGTTCAAACGGTCATGGCGGCCCAACACAAAATACCGGCGTCACAGCAAAGCGACGCTTTTCAAGTTCGTAACATGGCCGACATCCAGGCCGCATTACAAAGCAGTAGTCAAACGATGACCATGTTACTATCTTCGATCGCCGCCATTTCCTTACTGGTCGGCGGAATTGGAATCATGAACATCATGTTAGTTTCCGTCACCGAAAGAACTAAAGAGATCGGACTTCGCAAAGCTTTAGGCGCTCGGGCCAACGATATCTTGTCGCAATTTCTATCCGAATCTGTCGTCATTAGCGTGGTGGGCGGTTTACTCGGAATTTTTTTGGGGTGGCTGATTACGGTGGTCTTGTCGGCCGCAACGGGGTGGGCGACCACGGTTTCTTTAGATTCGGTGCTTTTGTCTTTTTTCTTTTCGGCCTTAATCGGAATCGTATTCGGTGTTTATCCCGCTAAAAAAGCGGCGGCCCTTAATCCCATAGATGCTTTACGTTTCGAATAAGTAAATCGCAAATTTGACTCCTCCTTACATTTCTTTTATTCTAAATTCCTTTACCGAAAGAGATTTCACTTATGAACACTTCGAACCCCTCCCAACTTCCCTTTACGTCGTACCAAAAGTTTGTCGTCGCCTTACTGGTCTTTTTACAGTTCACCATCGTTCTGGATTTTATGATCATGGCACCGCTTGGTGCGGTGATCATGCCGGCGTTTCAAATTTCACCGAAGCAATTCAGTTATGTCGTATCCGCTTATGCATTTAGTGCGGGACTGTCCGGCCTTTTGGCGGCGGGTTTTTCGGACAAGTATGATCGAAAACGAATTTTAATTTTTTTCTACGTGGGTTTTTTAGTTGGAACCTTACTATGCGGGCTTGCACCTAATTATGAATTTTTACTTTTCGCGCGAACCGTGACGGGACTTTTTGGCGGCGTAATCGGCGCCATTGTTTTAGCGATTACCACAGATCTTTTTCAATTAAAGCAGCGTGGACAAGTGATCGGTCTTGTTCAAACGGCATTCGGCGCTAGTCAAATCTTAGGAATTCCCATGGGACTGTACTTATCGAATATGTGGGGATGGCATATGCCCTTCTTCATGATCGTGACCGTAGGGGTTGGCGTAGGAGGTTTCATCATCTTTAAATTACAACCCATCGATGCCCACTTGAAGTTACAAAATAGTGACAATTTCTTTCTTCACTTTTTGAAAACTTTCAAATCTTCGCAAAATTTATTGGGTTTTGCCGCCACGGCATTAATTTCGATCGGCGGGTTTCTGCTGATGCCTTTCACGAGCGGTTTTACGGTTCACAATGTCGGAATCTCGTTAGAACAACTTCCGTTTATGTATCTGGTCAGTGGCATATTCGCTATTATCAGTGGGCCCCTCATCGGTAAGGCCAGCGATCGTTTTGGAAAACTAAATACTTTTATTTTCGGAGCCGTCGTCACGATCGTCATGGCTTACATTTATACGCATTTAGGAATTACGCCATTGATTTTAGTAATGCTAGTGAACGTTCTGTTTTTTATCGGCATATTTTCGCGAATCATTCCGTCGCAAGCGTTGATTTCGGCCATTCCAGCACCGGCCAACCGCGGGGCTTTCATGGCGGTGAACTCTTCTTTACAGCAGGTATCGGGCGGATTAGCCTCGATCGTCGCGGGACTTATCATTGTCGAAAGAGCTGATCATTCACTCGAGCACTTTGATACTTTAGGTTATATTTTGATGGTAACGACATTGATATCACTGGCGTTAATATTTAGAATTAATCAAATAGCCCAAAGAAACAATGCCCGTAATCCAACGATCCCACCGGTCGTGGATATGGGACATTAGTTTTACTGCTGCTTTAACATGAGATCAGCTAGGCCCGTATAAAACCGAACTTGTTCGTTGCGAATATAACTGATGTTGCGGATTCCTAAAAGAACGAATGAACGAGCGTCCAAGACCTGCTCCCAGTGCTCAAGATTCAGAACAAATTTCGTGTCCCGAAATTGCTGTGCCGGCGTTTCGGCTGTCGTCTTAATCCCACCAATCGCCATCGCTGAGGCAAAGCTAACAATGCCGTCCGAAATGCCGGCGGTGTAGTGGTCGGTTACGCGCATTGGAATCGAAAGGGTCTTCGCGTTTGTAATATCCCAACCGCTTGACTGAAAGCCGCCAAACGCGAACATTTTCGTTTTTGGTCCGATACGAATTGTGTCGATAAATATTTTGGCTCCGGCTGGCGTCAATTCTTCCAAGCTTTCAAGCCTTGCGAAATTCAATAACGAATCGAACATCCAAGAGTTTTCGCGCCAAGCGTTTACAAACTCAACGCCCTGAAACGGCGTCGCCACGGTAAAAAGATTTTTGATTTCGAATTTTTGACGATTCGCAACCCACATGGAATAAAAACCGCCGGCACTGTGGCCGACGATATTGAACGCGACATGGCCATTTTCTGCTTTTTCTATTTGGCCCAGTAAGTTTTCTAAACGGGTGCCATTTTCTTCAATACGTCCAACGGGATTCAAGCGGTCCGCAATGTAAACTTGAAATCCCTTGTCCCGAAAACTTTTAACGATATCTTGAGAAAAATACTCTGGCGCAAAAGAATTGAAAAATCCGGGCACCAAGACAACGACTTCTTTTGAATAAGCGGACGTTGAAAACATGAGGCAGCTTATCATCGTGCAAACTTTTAAAATTGATTTAATCATACTGTTACCTTCCTTTGGTATTACTTAGCCATCACCAGGTCAACAAACGTCGAATGGTAAGGGCTAACGATGGCTTCGACCTGGCGGGGTTTTAATCCCGGAAGGTTAACGCCAAATTTTAACGAAACGCCCTTTTGTAAATCGGGCGAGTTGAAATTTGAATTGTTCGGAGAAATGATTCCCGTAAAGTTAATTTTCAAATTTTTCTGGTTTGAATAGCTAACTTTATTCACAAGGATCGACGCCATTTCAAACTTCCGGCCTATCTGAATTTTATAAGGTGAATTCACGTCCGTTTTTAACTGTCGGTCTGCCGCAGAAAAACTTTTGTCGAAATCCATTGGGATCGAATCGAAAACGTTGGTCGCATCAATTTTAGAGATATCGTAATTAGAAGGTACGCGTAAATTAAGCTCTAAAGTGAAACCATGTAATTGTGATTTCAAAACGCTTTGCGCCGCTTCGGTTGACATTTTATTTGAATGCGAATTTAAAAACTGCTGAATCAAATTAGTGTCGGCGCATTTGCTATTTGCAACGTCGCAGTCGGCAAGTGCTTGTAATTCGTATTTGTAGACGGGGTGGTCGCAATTTTCGGCGGTCATACACTTAGTCTTATGAACGATGACGACGTCATCGGCCAGGCGCTCCCACGATTTTCCAAGGCGTCCCAAGATCCCAAAAGCTTTATCGTAGATACCTTCAGTCACTAGCGTAGCGTGCAGAGTTTCGGCGAAGAGCACGTTATGATCTGCAGGATCCAGTGATAGGTTAAAATTCGTTCGCGGCGTTAATTCGCCGACCGCGTAATTGGGATTTGCATCGAAAGCATAATAAAACTGCGCAACTGAAGAAGGCGTAATGACGGCATTGTCGGTTTCACGGCGTTTCAAACCAAAACTGAATTTTGCGAAATTTCCGTTTACCCCTCCGAAAGCTTTGTTTTGAAAATCATCGCAACCCGGGGTCTGCGCACCAAGGTCGGTCTCAAAACACTGAACCAAAGTTGAAATGCTTAACCACTTGGTCGGCAATTTTACGGAACCGGACGCGCTGATCTTACTGATCATCGCCGAACGCAAGTTCGTTACCGAATCACCGGCGATGGCTAGTGATTGTAATTCCGAGAAACTAACTTTCGCTAAACTTTTCAACGTAGAATCTCGAAGGGCTTTCGTTTCTGCTTTGCGATCTAATATCGCCAATAAATCAGGTGAGTAATAATCTCTTATCTTTTTATTATCGTAAAAGTTTTTGATGTCGGTTAAACTTTTCATCTTATCGATTTGGGGGAATAAGTATCTTTCATTAATCCATTTTTGGCCGACTGCTAATTTAACTGCGGCGTAAGATCCTACGTATTCTTTAGTTAATTCTTGAGATTGCGCATTCAACTCGGTAACGACGCTTTTCATGACTCGTTTGACCATGGCGTTCGCATCATTCGCGATGAGGGCCGCTTCTTCCGCGCCCCAAAAGGCCGCGCCAAGGCTGATGAAATTAGAGGTTTGCATCGGATATTTGCTGTGGTTAGGGTCTTTCAAAGAATCGTAGTACCAAGCGACGCCCACTTGGCCGCCCATTGAATAAGCTACAACCGAAATTTTATCTTGGGGGTTTAAGACCGGAATTAATTTATCAAGCTTCATATTAATTTCGGCCGCCGCTTTACTGGGAGTAAAATCAGCCTGCGCGGTTTGGTAAGTTAAATTCAAAGGGATGACTTCATAAGAGGGATCTATTCTTTCAAGATGCATCTTTACGAGCTCATGAAATTGGCCGTAGGAGGCTTCGTTTCCGCGAACTCCATGAAGCGTCATTATATAGTGCTTCGGAAGCGCCGCGATTTGGGCAGGTGTTCGTTTAAAGAATGTGCTGCAGCCTGCAGTCAGTAACATGGTGACGATAAGGCACGTAAGTAGTTGCGGTAATTGTTTCATGGACCCCTCCTGAAAACTCGTAGACTGGTTGTTTGATTCGCTTCTCGACAGTTGAGAGCCGAAGCTTGAACCAGACTAGTCCTTTTACTCTAGAGATAGACGTTAGTTGTGTCCATAAAGGTCAAAAAAAACCGCCGCGTGTTGTTAACATAATTACAGTGTCACTGAACAAAACGCGTTTGACATATTGTGGCATTCACCTAATTGGGGTATAAGACCTAAGTTTCAAAATTCACCGGGGGAAAAGCATGTCTAGCACAGAGTCGTCAGCTATTGGTTCACACGATATGATCAACCAAAAAGTTCAGGAAAAAGAAATGAAAGAGGTCGAAATCGATTCAGACGATTTAGACTCCGACGAAGGCGATTCCGCCGCGTCACTTCGCGCCCGAGAAGAGGCCGAAGCCGCCATCGAGCTTGAAAAACTAGCACAGATGAATGGTTTTAATTTCGAAGAGGAAAACGACTTCGATTTCGACGCCGTCGACAATATATTAGATTTAAACGAAGCTACGTTTCCAAAGTTTACTTTAGCTAAAAACAAAGCCCGCTTTTTACGTATGGTTTCCTGGTACCGCCAAAAGGAAGAATGGATCGAAGTTGCTCCGGTCAGTGGTGTGACTAAGTTGTTTAAGCAACAAACCAAAGAACTTGAAGGTATTCGTTCAAGTAAATTGGATTACGAAATGGAACTTGAGACGGGAACTTTAACGCCGTCGCAACGTTCTTACCGTCGTGACGAATTAAAAATGTGTAAAGTTCAAGAAAAGATGGCCGTGCATTTAATCTCTAAGTTACAGGTCAAAATCAAATCGGGCCGCAGATAATCTAAAGCTGATAATCATCTCGACAGGATCAGAAAAAAAAGCGCATAATTTCTTATGCGCTTTTTTAATTTTAAAATACTGTGTTTCATTTTCGTTTTAACTCCACCGGTTTTCGCCGCTTCTTCCACCGACGGGATGTCATCTGCATCCTTCGCGGACCAGCATGTTTACCCTTTCTTCGAAAAAGCTTTTGATCAAAATTCGCAGTTTATATTAGCGGCGGGGGCGGCGAGCGTCGTGATCGTCAATCCGCAAGATGACCAAATCCGAAGTGACTGGAAAAACTATCACTATATGAGTAAGGACAACGCGCACGTGGGCGATCTACTTGGTTCGGGTGCCGCCGGAGTGTTGGCTATGGGTGGGCAATATTTTTTTGATGCTGAACGGGACAACTGGATTTCACACGCCCGTGCTTTGGTGTGGAGCACCGTTTTCTCGAGCGCCATGAAGTTTTCTTTTGGTCGACCCCGCCCGGGAAATAGTGATGATCATCACTCGTTTCCGTCGGGTCATGCGACGACCGCCTTTACGACGGCAACAAGTTTAACTTACGCTTACGGCTGGAAAGCCGCCGTCGTGGCCTATCCGCTTGCAACTTTCGTGGGACTGTCTCGATTATCAGACGATGTCCACTGGGGAAGTGACGTTGTCGCCGGGGCCTTCGTCGGATTTTGGGCGGCCCGTGCAAGTTATTACTCGACCCAAGACATCGTCGATGAAAAACGAAAAAGCGTTTTTTTACCAGTCATTGGACCTGGCCAGCTAGGCGCTCAATGGATTTACACTTATTAATGTTTCAATCTGAAACGCTTTTCATGGCATTCGGCAAAAAGTAAATTTTTTTTAAAAGACCCCTTATGCTTTTTCATTATCATTCCGATACATTCATTGTGAGTCATTTGATTCATCTAACTATTGAGAGGGAGGCCACATGGCTCGTTCGTTTGTGTACATCGTGAGTGAAAATCCAGATGTGATTGAAAAAGTAAAAAAATCAACTGAAGGTCAAGAGGTCAGCTATTTTACGTACGCTGGTCAGCAATGGCGAGAAGGATTAGATAATCCATTCTTTCGTTCGCAACTTGTAAACGGTGTGCCGGCGTTATCAACGGGAACAAGCCCATTGACGACCGATAACTTAAATAACGTTGTTTCTTTCCCGGGAGTAAATCCTGAAGGAAAAATTCAAAAGATGGAAGATCTTGAAGCAAGAGCGATTGAATCTGCCATCAACCAATATAAGGGAAACCTTACTGAGGCCGCAAAAGCTTTAGGAATTGGCCGCGCGACTTTATACCGCAAAGTGAAACAATATCACATTGACCCATCACAAGCACGTCGACGTAAACTGGCGGCTTAATTGCTTGACCGAAATTTGTCTTCTTGATGAAGTTAGGCTCGACTTAGGTTGGGCCTTCTCGTTTTTCGAAACAGGTTCATAAAAATGTGGGGCATAATATGGCTATGACTCAGAAAAATTTAACGATGTTAACGTTGTGTGCGGTGGTGCTGGGAGCGGCTGTCGTGAATGAAGTGATCATTCGAAATTCGAACACCGAACAAGATCGCGAAGTGGCAAGCTTCGGTGAAAGATTCGAACCCCGACAAATTAAGTGGGAACAAGAGCTGGCGCAAACCGTTTCGAAAGAAACGAACGCTAAGACTTTGCTCGGCAAAAAGCCGAACCTACAAGATCGGTTACTATTCGAAGTTTTCGAAGGGCATTACGAAGCGAAATTAAACGAAGGTAAAATTCAAAAAATTTCTTTATTGGAAAACCAAGCTCCCATTCAGATGGACACGGAAAGTTTTCTAAAAGACTACGCTTCGGTTCTTAAAAACTTTGACCATTATAAAATTTCTAGCACCGACGCAAAAAATGAAGCGGTTCAGCTGAAGGATAAAAGCGGGCAGGACATCGGAAAGTTTAACATCCAGCGTGATGACCAAGGTCGCGTTCTGACGATCGAAGTTCAATAATTTTTTAGTCAAAAGTTTAAAATTCCGATAAGCCAGCATGGTTTATCGCGACATTTCAGACGAGCAAAACTTTAACGACCCACTTTTTAAAAACGAGCCGGCTAAGTACAAAGCCTCTTTGATGGATCGTTTTTTTTCATTCTTAATCGACTATCTTCTTTTTTCTCCTTTCGTTAGTTTTATTCTGTTTTTGCTTTTTCAGGATGCGATTCGGTACTGGCGACTAAACCCTTCAGCACCCGAGCAATTAGGAATCAGCGTGATGTTGGCCTTAAGTTACGTGGCACTATTTAGCGCGTTTCAAGCGGGTTTTATCGCCATCTGGCGAGCAACTCCGGGTCAGTATTTTTTGAAAATTCAAATTCAGTTCGAAGGTGAAGATTCCCTTATCTTCTTCCGTGCGTTCTGTCGCCAAGTAGGGTTCTGGGCCACGATCCTGTTTGCGGGAATTCCTTGGCTTGCACTGCTGTCGCACCCTTTGCAAAAAACTTTTTACGATCGCATTGCCGACTGTCGGATTTATTCTAAAAAACAAACTTCAGAATTTTTTGGTTTCGAAGTAGAAAATCGTTACTGGCAATCATTCTCAGCCACCTTAATGATTTTTGTTGGGATGTTATTTGTTTCATTCATCATGTTACAATACCGCGACATTACGAACCGGGCCGACAGTTTTAAGCAGGCGGAAAAGAAAAATCAATTTTGCACTCAACTAAAGGGCGTTGGACAAGCGTCACGATTGCAATTAGCCATCGCCATGAACTTAGTTGGTCAGCTTTCTGATGAGTGTTTAGACCGCGAAGCTGATTTCGTTCTGTGGAAAAATAAAACGGATGAGGCCCCCTTAGCCTACTTCGCAAAATCTTTAACCGAAGAAGAAAGCGCAATGGAATCGAAGTATTTACGGCAAGTTTGTACGCCCGATTCGGAAGACCAAATCGCGTGCCGCCTTGTTACGGCGTTTAAGACCGCAGACTTCGAGTCGCTTTACGATTACGTAAAAACGAAAGACACGGTTCTTACGGCTGCGCTAACCTACGAACTCGGAATGATTTTGAAAAAAGACCAAGACCGCGAAAGCAATTTTGCGGCCCTTTCTCAATTTGATGCCAGTCGCATCGTAAAGAAGTATTTGCTCTCTGAATTAATCACCAACGTAAATAATGAAGGTGACCGTAGGCCGGCCGCGCTCGATGACGAAACTGAAAGGCAGCAGCAGGCCTTAGAGTTGATTCAGGATTTATGATTATCCCCGGATTTTTTTACCTTTTTTTTAAAAGACCACAGCTGAATTTGGCTTGGTCATTTTTGATGGCAAATTTAGTTATTTTTGTCTACTCGCAAATGACTTTCGAAGTTTGGCCTTCGCACTCGATGTCGGAGCAGGTGAAAGATAAAAATTTTGCGTACGCTATTTCCGAAATGTATGCGCAAACTTTAGATCCCGTTGAATTGGCGCAGTGGAGCGGGCCGGTGACCGCGGCTGAAGCGTTGCGGGATCACCGTTTTTGGAGTCGCGTCGAACGTTTCCCATTCATCGGCGACCAAGTGCAAATTGAAATTAATCGAACGCGGCTTCTGCAATTTAAAAAAGAATATTTTGAGTCGGCCCAGTATCAGTTAGGACTAGGACGGGTTGATAATTCGCCGTGGTCCTGGGTCACTTACCAGTTTGCCCACGCTAATTTGCTACACTTTCTGGGAAACATGTTAATTATATTTTTACTGATTTCATATCTTGAAACCAGGGTCGGATTATTTTGGTTAATTACCGTTTACCTTTTCGGCGGTTTCGGTGGCGGAATCAGTTATCTGCTGTTCGAGGGTAGCGGAAGCATTGCGGTCGTAGGCGCGAGCGCATCCGCTTTTTCCTTAATGGCCTTTTTAGTGACCATCAAACGAAATGAACTAATGCCGTATAGCTACATCATTGCGCCAGTTCCCCAAGGATACGGTATTATTTATTTGCCAGCGTTCTTTGTATTCCCGGTTTTTATCATGTCTGATTTTATCACGGCGCTATGGGAGCCCGCCGGCGTCAGTTCGGCAGTTGCCGTGTCGGCCCATATTGGCGGCGCCCTTGTGGGATTCGTTCTTGGAGTCGCCTATCTGGGCGAGCGTAGCCTAACAAAGTACCTCATTCATCTATGGCAAATTGACGAACGGAAACTTTCCGAGCTGGATTAAATCAAACTATTTGGTAATCCGCGCAGCACCTTGGTAATCGGATTTCGCTTTCGTCGATTTTCGGACGATTAAAAAACGTCTACCCATTTTTTGACGTGTGGATTTGGCTGCATATTTCTTGAAGCGCGGAAACAAATCTCGCTCTTCTTCTTTAAGGTGATGTTCTAATATTTCGCAGAAGGCTTTCATTTGTTCAATTTTAGACTTTTGATTTTTTTCCTTCGCCACTCCGCCGATGACGTATTCATGGACCCGGTGCTCTTGGTAGCTTTCAGTCGACATCGATTTGAAATAAGGATGCGTCTTCAGTAGGTTCAGTAAAGATTTTTCTTCTGCCGTCACGTGCGATCGAACCACCCGGATCAGTTCGCGGTAGGTCGAAGCAATGAGTTTATCATCACTGCGCTGCGATTTGATCGTGGCCATTAATTTTTTCATGGCCTTATGGTCTTTAAGTAACATGTAAACGATGCCGTGGCCATCAACGGGCTGGTCATTTTGAGCGACGGCTTGCAGTCTTGATTTCATTAGTTTCCTATTTCTTCCGGGGCAAAACCCCGGCGCATGGTGTTTTCGGTTACAACGGCGGCGTCGGTAAATTGTTTTAAATAATCAGGCCCCCCGGTTTTTGAACCGATGCCCGACATTTTGAATCCGCCAAACGGGTGGCGATCCACCATGGCCCCAGTGATTCCGCGATTGATGTACATGTTTCCGACTTCAAGTTCTTGTTTCACTTTTTCGATGTTGGCAGGAGATCTTGAAAAAAGCCCACCGGTTAAAGCGTACTCGGTTGAGTTTGCAATTTCTATTGCGTCATCTAAATTTTTAGCTTTGATCACGGTCATGATCGGGCCAAAGAATTCGTTTTGGGCAACGTCGTCAGAGCCTTGCGCACCTCCGATAATGGTGATCGGTACAAAGTAACCGCCGGTTGGTGCCGCACTTTTATAAAGTATTTTGTATTTTTGCGAAGCCGTTTGGATAACATCCAAAAGACGTTTGTGGGCCTCTTCGTCAACGACGGGCCCCAAGTAAGCGTTTGGATTTTCTGCCGAAAAAATTTGTAAAGAACTTGCCGCTTCGACTAATCGATCAACAAATTTTTCGTAGACGTCTTCAAGAATAATCACGCGTGAAGCCGCCGAGCACTTCTGTCCTGAAAAACCAAAACCCGAATAAAGAACGGCATCGACCGCTTCATCTAAATCGGCATCATTATCGATGATCAACGCGTTTTTACCGCCCATTTCGATGATGCATCGTTTGACGTGCTGCTGGCCGGGTTGTACGACGGCCGCGTTCTTAGCGATCAGCAAGCCGACAGTTTTCGAACCCGTAAAAGCGATCGTGGTGGTTAATTTATGTTTAACTAAATAATCGCCGACCTCTTCACCGTAGCCCGGCACGAATTGGACGACCCCCGTCGGAATTCCGGCCTGTTTAAAAATATCCATTAGACCTTGCGCAACCAGCGAGCTTTGCTCGGCGGGTTTCATCACGACGGTGTTCCCGGTGACGAGCGCTGCGGCCACCTGACCCGTTAAGATCGCGAGCGGAAAGTTCCAAGGCGCGATGACGGTAACGACGCCGCGTGATTTGTAAATGTACTGACTGACTTCGCCGGGCGCGTGACCCACGCGCAGTGGTTTCTGTAAATCGCGCATGTGATTGGCATAGTAACGTAGAAAATCGATTGCCTCAGCCACGTCGGCATCCGCTTCGGCCCACGGTTTTCCGACTTCTAAAATTTGCGTCGCCATCAATTTGTATTTACTTTGGTTCATCAGATCGGCCACTTTATCTAATAGGCCGGCACGCTCATTGACCGAAACTTTTTTCCACGTTGCGTAGGCTTTGTGCGCGGATTGTATGGCCGTTTCCGCCATTTCAATTGTGGCCATATGAACTTCGGCCACAATTTTTGCGCTGTTCGATGGATTAGGTCTTTTAAAAATGTTTTCGGTCTTAACCGTTTTTCCATCAATGACCGGTAAAACCGTTTTGGGTAAGACGGCGTTTAATTCTTGAACCGCTTTTTTGGTCTTTTTCCGAACGTCTTGAACGGCAAAATCTAAAAATGGTTCGTTGTGAAAAAGATTTTTGTTTTTTGGTAAGTTCGCGCTTGTTGGAGTTAGACCCACCGCCGGATCCTTCATTAATTCCGCGGTGGTTTTACTTTCGGCAAACTTTCCGCGGAGCCACGATTCGTTCGACGTGTTTTCAAGCAAACGGCGTACTAAGTAGGCCATACCGGGGATAAGTTCTCCGACCGGCGCGTACTCGCGCACGCGGTAACCCATGTCGGCGAAAGTTTTTTTGATGGGTTCAGCCATCCCGTAAAGCATCTGAATTTCAAATGCATTTTTCGGCAGCCCAAGCTGTTCAGCCTTTACCAGCGCTGCTGATAACGTGCGGACGTTATGTGATGCTAGCGCAACGCGAATGTGTTTGTAATTTTCTAACAAAAAGTTCGCGCAATTTTCGTAATTTGCATCAGACTCGGCCTTGACCGTGTAGACGGGGACTGGCCAATCGCGTTGTTGAGATTCGATCGTTTCGGAATCCCAGTAGGCGCCTTTCACTAGGCGAATGGTAAACGGCGTCCCGCGCTGACGAGCAAATTCGGTGAGCTCTTTAATATCTTGAAAAGAATCGCGCAGGTAAGCTTGCACCACGCAACCAAAGAAACGGTAGTGACGAAGATCAGGTTCGGCGATCAATTCCTTGAAGACTTCTACAGTTAAATGTTTTACTCCGTAGTGTTCCATGTCTAAATTAATGAATACACCAAGCTCCATTCCCTTTTTGAATAAGGGGCGCAGGCGATCTTTGAGTACGGATTTTGTTTCATCCCATGCACGGTCGTTAATTTGCGAATAAAGCGCGGTCATCTTAACTGACACGTTTATTTTTGGAATAGCGCCGTCGGCATCCCGATCAAGCTGAGGAATTTCGGGCCAGCTTTGCGCATCCTTTGCTAACCATTCGATTAAATCTAAATAGCGCTTTTGGTATTCGTTTGCTTCCTTTTCCGAAAGCGTGGCTTCGCCCAAGATATCAACGGTGAATGTTAAATTATTTTTTCGCGCTTTTTTTAAAACCGCTAGAGCTTCTTGCGGATTCTCGCCGGTGATGAACATCTTAGCCATGGCGGTCACGTTTTTTTTAATCGCGCCGGCCATTAAGCCCGGGGCTAAAGATCCTAAACCCAGGCCCACGTTGAACACGGCCGGAAGTTCAGTTTTACCACCTTCGGAAAAATATTCTTTTAAGTGGGTCGCGACGTCGTCTCCGGATTTAAGAGCCGGGAGCACGTCGACAAAGCGAAACATGTTCGTTTTAAATTTTTCGTTTTTCATGCTCCATTCCATGATGGACCCGTACCAAAAGTCTTTTGAAAATAACGAGGCCTTGGATTGGCCTTCCATCTTTTTCAAAATTTCTTCGCCTAAATTCATAATTTTTGTTTGGTTATCTTGCATGCAGATCTCCTCGGTATTAGAAAACGCGATGGGCGGAAACGAATGCCCGGATTTTGCTTACTCGACGTCCCAAAAGCAAGTTAAAAGCGTCTTGGTTCCTGCTCGTAAGGTGGCTTCTAAACCATCCCCGGATGTCAGCGGTCCCACGCCAGCCGGGGTGCCGGTTAACAGCACGTCGCCTTCGACGACCGGGAAATAATTTCTGACGTAAGTTCGAAGTACCTCGGGTTTAAAAATCATTTGGTCGGCACGCGCCGCTTGGACGGGTTTTCCGTTTTTAATTAATTCGAAACTGAGCTCATTCGCATCTTTTAAATCTTGTAACGAAATCCATTCGCCCAACGGACAAGAGCCGGTAAAAGATTTCGCTAAGGTCCACGGTGACCCTTTGGATTTCGCCTCGGTTTGCGCGTCCCGAGCCGTCAGATCTAAGGCCAAAGTCATATCGGTAAAGCCCAAGTTCTGGTCAAAGCGAAACGCGATCTCAAGTTCGTAATGCACTTCTTTTGACCACTTTGGAAGTCGAATGAGGCGGTCTGAATTACACGTCGTTCCGGCCTTTAAAAAGATCATTGGAGTTTTAGGCACTTCGGATTTCATCTCGGCCGCGTGGTCGGCATAGTTCCGCCCCACGGCCCAGACATTTCTAATGAGGTTTTGGGGCATGGGCATTTCCTTTTTTCAGCACGCGCCAAAGCGCTTCTTTGATTTCAAAAACGATAAACTGGGTCGGGGTCCAATGAGAAAATTCAAAAGAGTTCAAATCTTTATCTGCATTTATTAAAGTCATTGCTTCTTCAATCCAATCATAATGCGTGCAAAAATAATGCACTTCGTGGGGGGCTTTTCCCGCATGCCCGTCGGTCTGATGAAGCAAAGCCAGAATGCGTTTTCTAAACTGCGCGGCCGTCTCTTCGGGTGATCGAAGATCTAACAAATCGTCGACCTGAATTGAAATTTTGCAAATTTCTGCGGTGGCCTTAAGTGTTTGGCCGGTTCTAATTTTTGGCGAAGCCCAAAGATGCGTCGGCCGCGGTAAAATTTCTTTCAAGACTAATTGACCCAGGGCTTCGTTTTGTAAAAAACCGGCCTCAGTTAAATGAGGATCATCAAAGGGCGTGATTCCTTTTTGGGCGTGTCGCAAAAGAACTAGTTTCATACGGCACCCAGGCTACCTTATTTGTTGTGGCCGCCCAACTGATTTGTTAAGTTCAACATCTATGGCAAAAGTTCAGCGATTCGTTTCCAATGACTTGACCCTCCGCGCGGCGGCCGTTGATGCAACGGAAGTGGTTATCGAAATGCAAAAGTTGCATCAAGCTTTTCCTTTGGCTTCAGCCGGTGTTGGTAAAGCGATGGTCGGCGCCCTTTTACTTGCAAGCCAACTGAAAGATAAACAGCAGGTCGGTCTTTTGTTTCGCGGCAACGGGGCTTTAAAAAGTATTTATGCCGAAGCAGATTTTGAAGGTCACGTCAGGGCCTACACCCCGAACCCCCAATACCAACCGCCAAGCTACGAAGAGGGTTTAAAACTTTCGCACGCGCTCGGTCACGGGACGTTGACGGTGGCTCGCCATCAACCTTTTCAGAAGCAACCCTTTCACGGCACGGTTGAAATGGTCACGGGAGAAATCGGTGACGATATTGCACACTACTTGCACCAGTCTCACCAAATCCGTTCGATCGTTTCGCTCGGAATTTATTTGGATCAAAACGGTCAAGTGGTCAAAGCCGGCGGAGTCATCATTGAAGTCATGCCGGGAGTAGAAGAAACCCTCGTCGATTTGCTGCAAAAAAATGCCGACACAAAAAATGTGAGCGTTTCAAAAATTTTACGCGAAGGTGGTCTTCCGACTGATCTGGTCGCGCCTTTCTTAGAGGGAATTCCCTACACACAACTTGAACACGATTACGAAATTAAATATCACTGCCCGTGCTCGAAAGAGCGGGTGATCGCCGCGCTTGAAGTTTTGGGTGAAGCCGACCTGCAAGACATGATCGATAAAAAAGAAAAGCCAGAAATTATTTGTCAGATGTGCGGAAAGCCTTATCACTTCGAAATCGAAGAAGTGGAAGAAATTCGCGAAGCCCTTCATAAAAAATCAATGCACTAAATTCTTAACCGAATCCTAACTTGTCATACGTTCAATCTTTTTAAAAGATTGGACGTAACAACTAACCGAAGGACTCCCCATGATTCGATCATTCATTTTTGCCGCGCTCGTTACCGTGACCACGCCGTTTGCTTTTGCGAATCAAGTTGAAGAAAATTATAAAGTTTGTTCGACATCAGAAACTTGGATGGCCCGCTTTGGTCGCTACGTCGTCGCTTTTGATTTGCAAGAGGCCTACGATATCTGTTACGCGAAAGCATTTCCGCAGCGTAACGTGGGCGCAAAGCAAACCGGTTGCAGGATCGATGGCGAATTTGAAATCGCGGGATACTACTGCCAGTCGCTTTAATTACAAGTAAGTCGAATGGCTCGGGCCAGCTGCTTAATCGTTTTAGAGTCTTCGACATCGGATTTTCTCTTAACGATAAAGACATCCGTCATGCAGACCCGCCCCTTTTGGGGCGTTGGTCTGCGAGTTAATTTAAATTCTTCCTTATACCGCCGGTTGTGTTCGTCGATAATAAATTTCGGGAAGTAACCCGCAACTTCTCCTTGACGACAAAGTTCAAGTGCAGTTTCCATAAGGGTAACTTGATGTTTGATTTTGCGCGGATAAGCATCTTCGGGCCAGCCGTCGAGGCCACGGATCCGGGTGGGAGTCCCCAGTATCGGAAAGACGGGAACCACGAAAGGAATATTTGGCTGCGCCATTCCGGGAAAGGCTTCCTTATGAGTGAACACTCCCATCTCGACGGAACATACTTTTAAATAATCAACGTGGGGTGAGGTCACCGGCATGTAAGTAATGCCAATGTCGACTAAGTTATTTTCTAAAGCTTTTTCTAATTCTCCTGGTAAAACTTCGTGAAGGGTTAAATTCTTTTCTTTCCAGTCAAGATGCTTCAGGCAAGTTAGAAAATAGGTAGAAAAAACTTCGAAGGTGGCGATTCGCACTTCTTTCGTGGGCTGCGACCTTTTTTCAAGATCACTTTTGATCAAATCGATCTCTTTCAAAATTTTTCTTCCCTTAAGCGAAAGTTCGCGTCCCGCGTCGGTCAGCATAACGTTTCGACCATCTTGCAAAAAAAGTTTGGTGTTCACTTCGTCCTCAAGAATTTTCATCGCCTTTGAAAGGGCGGGGGAACTGATATTCAAAAGCTCGCTTGCTTTGCGTAAGCTTCCGGTGTCGGCAATCGTACAAAAATATTTAAGGCGTATCGTGTCCATAGGTCAGATCCTTGATTGTTAAGTTAAAGTTAACGATTAGTTAATACAATTCACTTTTATTAACAAGGCCTATTCGCTAAAACCAAAATCACTCTAATGAAAGGAGCACTTATGAACACCACGATCCTACCAGCTTTGTTCGGATCTATGCTGGCAATGGCACCCATTGTCGATTCAACTTTTAAATTCAACTCTGAATTAAAACGACCCGCTTTAAGCGAAACCAGTCTGGTGGCTCACGAGTGGGGGACTTTCACGGCGCTGCAGGGCTCGGACGGCACCGTTCAGAACGGCATGCAGCACGAAGAAGAACACCTTCCAGACTTCGTCCATTCGCGTGACCCGCTAAGCGAATCGAACTCAGTCGGTTTGGGTCGCTGTAACGGCTTCTGCAAGGGCTTTGAACCGGGCACGATTTTTCGTGACGCTCAGGATGCGGACCACTTAGTCGTGACCCAGAAAATGGAAACGCCCGTACTTTATTTTTACTCGAAGAATGAAGTGAAAGAGGTGAAAGTTTCGATCGGATTTCCTGAGGGAATTATTTCGCAGTATTATCCCGCGCCTGCTTCCTTTTCGCCGCCGCTGAATCACGTTGCGAATCTTGCGGGTGGGCGGGTGGATTTTTCATTCGATATCGCTATGGAAGATCAGGTTTTGGAAATTCCGCCGGTCGATGAAGAAAGCGTTTACGCACCGTCAAGGAATGTAAATTCGAACTATGTCCATACTTCCGGAGACGAAAACGAAAAACTTATTTTCTACCGGGGCCTCGGAAATTTTTCGACGGAAATTAAGATTACATCCGATCAGTCAGGCATTGAAATCCGCAATGATTCAAAAACCCTGACGTCGCGAGGAGGTTTTTTGTATTACACCGACGGAGATTTCATTGGCGGTTACTTGAAAGTGCCAAGCCTGCTTCCGGGCGGCGCACTCAATCTAACCAACCAAGAGGTGGAAGAGTTTAAATATCAGATGTCTCCGCCATTTCTGATTCCGCAGGCTTCGGCGGTGCTGGTTGCAAATCTTGAAGCCGAAGGACTTTATCACGATGAGGCCGTCGCGATGGCAAAAACTTGGGAGAAAAGCTATTTCAGAACTCCGGGATTAAGATACTTATATATTTTGCCCCGATCGGAAACAGAATCCATCTTGCCGTTAACCATGACGCCGCAACCGACTGAGCTTGTGCGTGCCTTGGTAGGGAGGATCGAAATCATGACGTATCAAGAAGAACAAAAGCTGATTTCCCAAATTGTTAAAGATGGCCAAAACCTAAACTTAGAAAATTTAGGCCGCTTGGCTGAAGCCAAATTACGTCGGGTGCAACAACTTGTACCTGCAGGTTTTGCCACCGATATACAAGCTTTGATCGTAAAGGCCGCTGGACAGTAGCGATTGCATTTTACCGTGAGTCCCGAAGAAGATGTCGGGACTCACCCACATTAAAATAAGGAGAAGAAATGAAATTTATATTACTCTTGTTTATAACGAGCCATTTGACTTTTCTAAAGGTCGCAAGCGCTCAGACCCATGACCATCACTCAAAACACCGGATGATCTTACTGGGAGAATCTGAAATATTTGCCTCGCATATCGTCTACAAAATGCCCCATAATATTCAGCTGATTTTAAAACTTTTGTTCCCCATTGAAACACGGCAGGCCTATTTACAGGAAAAAGTTAAATTTCCGGGAGACTTATTCATTCTGGTTTTAGATCCCATGGATCTTTCAAAGATTGCGGAGGCAAAATTAATTTCGGGAACTATCTATCGGGAGATCGCCGATGGAACAAGGTCGAAAATAGCCGACACGGTTATAGAGGGTGCCAATTTTAAAATTATTTATTACGAAGAATTGCCGACAGATTTGGCGGGGGTAACAGACCCAGTTATTTTGAATTGATATCGCGTACCAATCTCTTTCTCCTTATGTTCGCCGTTGGTACATCGTACCAAGGGCGAACATAAGGAGAAAGAACACTGGGAATATTTAACTTCTAGTTCGAAGCGGCTTTGTTCTGGCGACCTTTGATGTCAGCTTTACAGATCGAAACTTTTTCTTCGTATTCGTCTTGGCGTTTGTTTAAAACGTTTTTGTAACCGCGGAAGCGGGCGATGCGGTCGCCTAGGAATTCTTCGGTGACGCCGACTAGTTTTTTCTGTTCATCGATGCCGATTTTGAATTCATCTTCTTTATCGGTTACGCGGTCGATCGGTTCAGTCCACATCAATTTACCGTCACCGCCGTTTTTTGGATCTGAAAGTTGTAATTTACAGTCACGTAAAACTCCGTAAAGGCCAAGCGATCCGTACTTGCGATTTCCGTAAACGCGATCTTCAAGTTCGTAAACTTCGTATTGAATTTTTCGAAGCTCTTCATTCATCATGACCTTTTTTTGCACGACCATGTTGCCGTCCTTAACACCGAGTTCGGTATCGCCGCTGACTTGCGATGATTGGTCGACTTTCGTGTCGATGTTTTTAGCCTTATTGGGATTTGATGCGCACGATGAGAATAGCAGGTCTGCAGAAAGCAGCGCTGCGGCTAAAAGTGCAAAGTTTATTGTTTTCATTTTTTCCTCCTCTGTCATAAAGACAGAAATATTAATTTTCTAAATTTTGAATGATGGCGTCGGTGAAGGTCGTCGTGCTTCCGCGGCCGCCGAGGTCGCCGGTGCGAGCGTTGCTATCCGCTAGCGCCTTGATTAGCGCCTTCATAATTCTTTGCGCCTTCGCGCTTTCGCGAATGTGCTCGAGCATCATCACGGCCGACTGTAAAAGGGCCGTGGGGTTCGCTTTGTTTTGGCCTGCGATATCGGGTGCGGATCCGTGGACGGCTTCAAACACCGCAATGTCTTTTCCGATATTGGCTCCGGGAACGACTCCTAGGCCCCCGACAAGACCCGCGCAGAAGTCAGATAAAATGTCGCCGTAAAGATTTTGGGTGACGATAATTTGAAATTGTTGCGGCTTCGTCACCAGCTGCATGCAGGCGTTGTCGACGATGACGTCCCTCGTTTCAACCTGCGGAAATTCCGATCCTACCTTTTGCGCCGTGGTTAAAAATAAACCGTCGGACATTTTCATGATGTTTGCTTTGTGAACGATTGCGACTTTCTGGCAACCCGTTTTACCCGCAAGTTCAAAGGCGTAACGGGCAATACGCTCAGAGCCCTTACGCGTGATACGCTTGATACTTTCTGCGGTGTCGTCATCGACCATGCGCTCGATCCCCATATAAAGGTCTTCCGTATTTTCACGAACGATCGTTAGGTTCACGTCACTGCACACGCATGGAATTCCGGGTAACGAACGTACCGGTCTGACGTTCGCGTAAAGATCAAATTTTTGGCGTAGGGTCACGTTGATTGATTTGTGTCCGCCGGCGGTGGGCGTCGTCGTTGGGCCTTTGATCGCCAGTTTGTTCGACTGTATAGATTGCAAAGTGGCGTCGGGTAGAAGGGCCCCCATTTTTTGAAGCGCAATTTCCCCTGCCAAAGCTTCTTCATAATCAAACGGTGCTTGAACATGTTTTAAAACACGTAACACTTGCGCGGTAATTTCGGGTCCAATCCCATCTCCGGGAATCACGGTTAATTTATGCATATAGGCAACCTCTTATGGGCCCATAATAAAAGGCCGTAGCCCAAGGTCAACCCCCTGCATACGACCCACAACTCCTGACGCAGGTCCCGGTGCATGTTGCAAAAAAATCATCTCGCACGGGGTATTTCCCCGTGTGGCGGACGCGGCTGGAGACCGGGGTTTTATGCCCCTTCCAGCGAAGGAAAGTGTGTAGGTGGGATGGGTTTCACTCTAGGGTTCCACGATCGTGGAGGAGTGAAGGCTTGTCTTACTTTGATACTATAGCAAGGGCCTTGCCAAACCTGATTCACTAGACTTTCCGAGAGGTTAGGGAGGCTGGGGTCAGCATGGTTCCATAAACTTTTCAATTTCGGGAACAAATGGAGGCGAAACATCTCTCGAGTGGTTCTAATAGCTCGTATAATCAATTCTTTGACACGGTGGCGGCGTTGCACGTCATTATTTTTTAACTGCCTCAGAACGGGGCGCTCAACGCGAACCTATTCGAATTTGGTGTCGAATAACTGGTCAAATTTTTGAAAAATCAATTCCTGTGATGAACAAACACTTTAGAAACATTCTGACTTCGGTCTTATTAGGTGCGGCGGCTTTCCTATCGTCGTGTTCACCGAAGCCCCAAAATGATTGTGGCTTTGTTCAAAACATCTACGGCCAAAGAATTTCGTGGAAAGCGAAATCGCCGGTTAAACTTTATATTCATTCTTCCGTTCCGAGCGAACTGCGCCCGGCCATTTACCGAGCTGCGGCAACGTGGGACGGCCAAATCGGAAAGAAAGTCTTTGAAATCTCTGAAGATTCTTCACAGCTTGGAAGCTTTCCCGCACGCGATCAAAAAAACACTATTTACTTTCTACCAGATTGGGAGTCAGATAAAACTTCTGAGCAGGGCCGCACATCTGTCTACTGGGCTGGCGACGAAATCCAAGAAGCCGACATTCGCATCAACGCAGCTGACTTTAGCTACTATGATCAAAATTCGCAGCTCCTAACGGGTTCGGCCCGACTGAAGCAGCAGGGGCGAACGGTGACGGACGGTTACAGTTTCGAAGCCTTAATGCTTCACGAAATGGGACACTTCCTCGGACTGAAACATCGCGAAGGCACCGTGATGGCAACGCACTTAGCGGCTTTTGTGAATCGCACCCAGCTTGTGGGAGCAGATCAAGAAGCGGTTACGTGCGAGTATAAATAGTTTTGTAATAGTTTAGTTTTTTAAAGTTATAAAAAGATGGGTGAGCATATGAAAAATTTAACTCCGCAAAAACAAATTGTTGAAATCAATTCATCAAATGAAGATTTAGCCACGGGCCATCTTCAGTTTAACGAAGTTATCGTTTACCAAGAAATGGCTGATCAGACATCGATCCGCCTCAATTTGGTTGAGCAAATTCACGCCCAAATCGGACAGCTTGATGAGATGATCGGCCGCAAGCAATTTATGATCAAAGAAATCTTCAACGAGATCGTGAAGTAGTCGCGAAAGCCCGATTACGAATTTTCGTCGGGCGTATCAACTGATTCTAATTTTGGAATTGTAAATCTAACATAATCACCGAATCGTTCTCGCGTCATGCCTTCATTGCTGACCGGACGATTGAATTTGAATTCTTCCCGAAACGTCTGAAAATTGTTGGTGCTCATTTTCTTGTTTCCGTCTTCAACTGAATCCCCGAATTTTCTTTTACCCGATACCACGGCTTTGTCCCGGTGAACCGAGACCCGAATGTTATCTTTTTCATGCTCGGGAGCGTAGGCTTCAATGACATAGTGATCGTTTTTTTCGGCGACGCGACTTCCACGGTTTTGCACTTTGTAAAAGTCGTCTGAGTCTTTATTTGCTTCGTGATTTTGCACGCTTGATCTTTTTAGGCCCTGGCGATTGTAAGTTGTTTTTTCATCAGCGTTTGCGGCGTGAGCCGAATCACCAGCGGCGGCATCCATTCGGGCTTCGCGTTGCTGCGTCTGCAAGGTTTTTACGTCTTCCTGTTGCTGTCTTTTATCGTCGGCATATTGCTGAATCATTTCTTTGGTCTCACTACGGATGTGATTAACCGTGTCCGCAGACTGCTGATCAACTTTTTTATTTTCGTCCACATAGTATTGTCGAAGATCTAATAAATCTTGTTGCTGCTGCGAAGCTAGATCGCGCTTTCGCGCCGCTTTTTCTTGTTGGACTTCACGTAGATAAGACGTTTGTTGCACTTTGCGATTGTTGATTGATTCAGCCATGTCTAAATTGTATCGCTAAAATGTATCAAATCAATACACGGTTTGTTTAAAAAAATTATTTAGGCTTGGATTCTGGGCCTTCGCTTAGGCCCCGTGCTGGTTTTTTGTCGGGCTTTGAACAGATAGTACGAAACGAATCGGTTCGCCCGAAACAGCGCCATGTCTGAACGTATGTGATGGATTCATCGGGACCCAGGGGATACAGGGTGCGGTATTGTTCTGGATCTAAAGTGGAAAGCATTTGCCTAACCACTTTGGTTTTCGAATTGGTCAGGTGAAGCATGAAGGCGCGGTATTCGGCATGGCCGGATTGATTGATTAAAAGAATTAAAGCTAAGCCCCACCATTTTTTCATTGATAGGGGCTTATCGGTTTATTGTGTTTGAAAAGTAAGTTCTTCGCTCAGGCTTCGACCAAGGTCTGCTGACACGCTGATGGCCTTCACCTTATAGATCGTTCCCGGTTGCAATTGTCGAAGCGTAATCTGGTGCGATGTTCGAAGCAAATTATCGGAATCCGTTATCGTGACTTCATTCGTGGTCGTGTTCGTCAACTGTACTTGCGACGTCGCTTCAATATCGGTGTTCCAAGATAAAGATACGTTCGTTAAAATAACTTCGCCCAACTCAAAATTAGAAATGACCGGGTCAGTACCTTTTACGCACGGGTTGTAATCTGTTTGCGCCATCATAAAGTTATCCGGTATTAAAACTTTCCAGCCACGCGAGGTTAGGTCCGTAAAACCTTGCGCCGCGACTGAATTGTTGTTCGGGTTAAAGAAGAGCTCGTTGCCTTGACGATTACATAAGGCATCCTTACCGGCTTCGGAAGCTTTTCTCCAAATTAAAACATTTGCGATGTGGTAGCGCGGACCTTGGTAAAAAGTAACTTCGACTGGTAACATAACATTTCTTCGCATTTTCACGGTTCGTGTGGCGCAGCCCATTTGGGTCGGGTGGTCGCCGTCGTTACTGATAAGCACTTCATCTTCAACATCCGCCGAACCGGATTTTATTTTTAGCGTAGTACCGTCATCCGAAAGCAGCGCAAGTTCGTAAAGACCTTCTTCATCTCCATCCGCAAGCACAATATTGGTCTGCATTTTCAAACCAAAGTATTCTATTAATTTTTGACCACCGTCATTATTTAAGGTGGAACCGATTTTTGGTGCGAAGCCTTCGGTGAACATTCGGGTTGGAACATTCATGTCGGAAAGGAATATATTTTGATCCGATTTTTTGGCGAAATCGACATAGTCCGTCGATTTATAAAGTCGCGGAGAATCAGCTTCTAAGTAGTGTAGCGAAGCCTTGATCCCCTTCGTGTAATTCGTCTGGGTGGTTTGCCCACCAGATAAAGGATCGCAGACCATTTTATTTGCGGGATACAAGTTCAGGTTGACCCCAAGGGCAGAAAGTCCGCCGGATGTATTTTCCTGTTGGATATTTTCTGCGAGAGTCGATGCCATCTTAATTCCGCAAGATGAAATCAGAACCGTCGCCGCCGTTAATTTCAAAAGTGTTTTTGTTTCCTTCAACATACTTGCCTCATGCTTATGGTGTTGTTAGATAAGCTAAGAACAGAATATCCGAAGCCGGAAAAAATTTCCAAGTTTGCGTGTCTAATTTCAAAATAGGATGCGAATAGTTCGACAAGATTCGTAACTTCGTCGCAGGATTCAAGAATGTTTTCGTTTCTGTCTAAAGGTTTTTCGAAAAAAGGTGATTCGAATTAATGTGGTCTTTTTTGATTCGATCGAAGGTTGTTCTCGATCATGTAGAAGTAGGCCCTGACGACCCGGTGCCGTGACTCTTTATCCAGCGAGTAAATAAAGGCTTTTTTATCCTGCAAAGACTTGATCTGCAAAAGTTTCAGAATATCTTCTTGAATTCTCTTCAGGTTATCGACTTCAAAAAATTCATCTTCGGAATAAGGTTTTTGAAAAACCTCGGCGATGAGGGCGTTCTCGAAAAGCACATGGATACCTTGCTCTGACTGAGTCAAAATGGATTTCAGGTTGTTGACCTGGTTTTCATTTAGGTAAACTTCAACTTTCGACAATGGCTTTCCTCTCAAGTAAGCGTATAGAACCCGTTCGGTTTTGCAATGACTCGGCCCGAATGACTCGTTTAGTCTTTAAGATTGAAATGGGTGTGATAGGGTTTAGCCAGCCACTATTTCAGCAGGGGAGACCATCGTGAGTAAAGTTGCTACAAAATTAAACAAAAAATTAAAAATTAAAAAATCGAAAAATATTAAAATCAAAGTGAAGAAAACGGTGTCCAGCAAGCGTAAAGCGCAGGCTCATAAAGCGACCAAGAAAGTTCAAGAAAAAGAATTAATCGTTATCGACGAAAAGCAGGGGCTGATTTTTGAAAACGACAAAACTCTTTTCGGTTATTTTTCATTACCAATCAAAGAAGTTGAAGCTAAGTTTCAAAAACTTTATGACGAAAAAATCGATTTCACATTGGCCGAACAAATCGAGATGGAGCCATTTCTAGATGATACCCTTGATGATCCCGACGAAATCTGGATTGATGACACGACCTTCGAAGACCTCGTGGTCCACACTTTCATCAAAACTTTTGAAACGAAACAACAGATCTTTCAATACGTCGCGGTCGTCTATATAAACACGGAAGACAGCCATCCGACCTTCGTGTTCATTCACTTTCCGACCAAAGATTTAAAAATGCTCGAAGCCTTTCGTGAAACCGAAATTATATTTCACCGCAAACTTGAAGCAATACAGTTCGCGGCGATCGACGGTGACTCTTTACTTGAAGGAGATTACTTGGCAATCGGTTTATTGGAATCGATGCTAAAAATTCGTGGTGAAAAAGATATCGCGACGGACCGTTTTCAAGAGTTCGCCGAATGCCGTGAATCAACCATCGATTCACCGGACGAGATTTGGCGCAAGGTCGACACCGAAGGACATGTCTTAGTGACTTTCATTAAAGAGTTTTCAGAGATGAATATCGAGGATTTACATTACATTGTGGTGACCGAAGAGGATTCTGAATCTCAGGTGAATTCGTTACTGTTTTCATTTCCTAGCAGCGATATCTCATTGATTGATCGGTACCGCCAAGGCGAAAATTTAGAAGCTGAAGAAGTGGCGACCGAATCAAGCCACTAACTTAAGAAGTGAGATTAAAAACAATATTGAGAAAAGTATTGCTGAATCTGCAGCTGCGTCCACCCGGAAACATCGGTGGCGTTTAGGGCGTGCATCTTTTGTAAGATGTCAGCGCGGGGAGTTCCGTCAGAGTTATATTTGTAATCGAGCGGACTAGCGTAAAAACCCGGTATTAAAGTATTAACTTGGGCCACGATTTTTCCGGCAGAATCGTAAACCACCGCTTTTAATACTTGAAACTGTAAATTAGGATCGTTTAACTGAATGTAGAGACCATTACTTGATGACATTTCGGCAGTGCTCATGGCCGACACGCTCGACCCCATGGTTTGGCCCGTGCCGATGTTGTACTTCGCAAAATTTAAAGGCGTGCTATCTAACTCGGTGCCCGTGCCGACCACGCGCCATTTAAAAAATTTGATCGTATTTCCTGATGCGGTCGCCGTTGATGATAAGAAATTAAATTTCAATTTAATCCACTCGGTACTCATTTGGCCCGAAGTGGTGTCGGTTGCGCCCGAAGTGTTAATCGAAAAGTTATCGTCTTTCGTTTTGTTACAAGACGCTAACGGTTTCGCCGACAGGTAATCGAAAGTAGTCGATGTGTTATTAGTTGGGTTTGACTTAGAAGTTCCGCAAGAAGCTAGAAAAGCTAAACTCATCGCGATCATTGCAAGTTGTAATGTCTTTGAGTAAATGATCATTTCAGTTTTCATAAAATCTCCCCGGTTAGTCGGCTTCTAATAAAGGGAGTTGCAATCAAGTAGCCATAACTCACAATGAGATTTTTCGCCGAAGACGGTAGATTTGTCATGATCGTCTTAGATTGAAACTATGGTAGGCATAGTCAGTTTCAATCTAGGACGCTGTCACATTCAACGCGACTTATGAAAAAACTTTAGCCGCCCGTTTCAGATCGGGGCGACGTTATTTTCCCTAAGCGTTTCCTAATTCGACCCAGGTCACGCCGTCACCGCCAGTTGTCGGGGTACCGGCCTTCCACTTCTTGACGTAAACAGATCTTGAAAGGTAAGTGCGAATCGCTTTTTTTAAAGATTCGGTACCGTGGCCGTGAATAATCTTTAATCGGTCTTCTTCCTGTTCGGCGGCGCGATCTAAGGTGACTTCAAGTTCAGAAATGGCTTCATCAACGGTCTTGCCACGAAAATCAATGGTGCGATCCGAATCAAGCACCGTCACGTTAATCTGGCCACTTCGTCGGGCCAATGAGGCCGTAGGATTTTGCGCCTTCTGGGCCGGTTTTAGTTCGGTCCAGTGAAGTTGTAAGCGGATCGACTGAGAAAGCACGAAGATTTCGCCCTTGGCATTTGGCTGCGATTGCACGACGCCATCCTGATTGAGTGATGGAACATAAACTTTGCTACCGGCTGGAAATTTTAGACCGAAATCTTCGGCGTTTTGGATGGGGGTCGGCGCGCCGCTAACGATGGGTTTCGCCTTTACAATTTCGGGAAGATTAAATTTAATTTCTTGTAGCTGGCGGTGTTTTTCAAAAACTTGGGTCGCGCTAACGTTAGCCAAAGCCTCATCGACCTTGGTGGTCGCTTTTTTTAAGGCTTGCGTAAGTTTGTTTTCTTTCTCGCGATCAAAGTCTTCAAGCTTTTGCTCATACTCTTCTTTTAATTTTCCGGCCTGTTTCATCTGTTGCTTTAAACTTTCTTGAAGCAATCCGATATCTTTTTTAAGAGTTTCTAATTCCGACATTTGATTTTGGCGGGCGCGCGCTTCGGGCGTTAATTTTTCTAAAGCCGAAGTGACGATGTCCATTGAAACGCCGACGCGCTTTGCGGTTTGGATCGCCAAAGATTCCCCCGGCACCCCTGATAAAAAGTGGTAAGTCGGTTTCCCCAATTTACTATCGTATTCTAAACTTCCATTTAGAATTGGATCCGTTTCTTTCCACCCCATTTTGAGCGGGCTTAAATGCGAAGTGATGATTGCGAATACTCCGTTGCTGGCATATTTTTCGATAAAGGCGCGTGCTAGCGCACTTCCTTCTTCGGGATCCGTTGACCCGCAAATTTCATCGATGAGAATTAAATTTTCTTTGCCTTCAAGTAGTGATGCTTGATCCAGAATCTTCAAGTGGGCGGCAAAGGTACTTAAGTCTTCGTCAACACTTTGCGAATCGCCAATACCGGTCACTAGTTCCATAAAAAATGGTAATTTCGAATTGGCCGCGCAGCAGATGGGAAGTCCACACCGAGCCATTTGCGATGCAAGCCCAATCGATTTCAACAAAACCGTTTTTCCCCCGGCATTGGGGCCCGATAAGATTAAAATACTTTTATCTTTATTTAACTGAACGGTGTTCGTAATAATTTTTTTGGAAGAAAGCTTAAGCAGTGGGTGACCTAAATCCCGAAGCAGTAAAACATCGTTATCGAATTGGCAGGCCTTGGCTTCAAGCAAGTTCGTTAACTGGGCCTTGCAAAATATAACGTCGCAGGTTTCTAAAACTTTTTTCGATTTTTCAAACTCAGATGCTTGGGTCGACATGTATTCCGAAATTTCGGCCAGTAACCTTTCGATTTCGTCATCAATTTCGGAATCGATTTGCCGAAGTCGGTTATTCATGGGGATAACGACTTCGGGCTCCATAAAGACAGTTTGCTTCGTCTGTGAACTGCCATGAATCACGCCCGGAACGAAGTGCTGCATACCGCCCTTAACCGGAATGACCCAACGGCCTTCACGAGTCGTCACGTATTTTTCCTGAAGCATATTATCCATTTTATGATCGTGCACTAATCGGTCCATTTGGTTTTGGATTTGGCGGGCGGTTGATTCTTTTTCTTTCGAAAGTCGAAAAAGTTTTTCCGAGGCGTCCATGCGGATGTCACCTGATGGCGTCATTAATTGGTCGATCGCCGAAAGGGGCTCTTCGGCCTGCATCAACTGCTCGAGCTGCTCTTGCGCCCACGTCGTCGCGCTTAGCTTCAAAGCTTCGTGAAGCGCAACGACTTCGAAACAAAAATGCCGAATGTCTTTTAACTCGATAGTTTTAAGCAGAGCCCTCTTTTTTAAGCGGCCAATCCACAGTTCAAATAAATCAAGACTCTGCATGTGCGGTCGAATTCCATTTTGAATGATCTCGGCACCGCACTCAATTTCGTAGAAGCTTTTTAGCGCGGCATCGGCCGAAGGAAGGGGTTTCGTTTCGCTGATAATATTTCGGGCGCTTTCACTAGTTGAAAATGATTTTAGCTTTTCTAAAATTTCGAACCAATCTAAATTTTTTATGTTAAACATGCGTTCCTTGCTTTCGATTGTAATAAATAAGCGCGATCGCGATTGCGGCCCAAAGCAGCCAATCGAAATGGCCCCATTTTGTGTAAGGGCTTTGCGGCGGATTTTCTAAGTAACTGATCTCGTAGGTATGTGACCACGTCATATTGATTGGAGAGTCTTGAAGTCTTTGGCCGTTCGCAAGTATGACGGATGAAATTCCGGTATTCGTCGAGCGCAACAAGGGCCTTCGCACTTCGATCGCGCGTCCTAACGTCATGATTTGGTGCTGGAAAGGCTCGGCCCACCATCCAAACCAAGAATCGTTCGTCACATTAAAAATAATTTGCGCACCCGCCGTCGCAAGACCTCGGGAAAAACCTGGGTTCAGTGACTCGTAACAGATTTGGGGACCCAGGCGAATTTTTTTATCTGATAATTGAACTTCCCGAAGCGACGGTCCGGGACCAATCTTATAATTTCCGACGAAGGGTAAAAGCTTATAAAGAAACGGAAAATGTCGACCCAGCGGCATATACTCACCGAAAACTAACAAGTCGGTTTTATCGTAAGTGTCCGCAAGCGGGGTTGAATTAGGCCCCAGAAAAAAAACGGCGTTGCTGACCAACCAATTGCCTAAATGATCTTTTTTTTGCGGATCAACGGAATAGGCGCCGGTGACTAAGGGCTTCTTCCACTGCGTAATTTGATCGAGAAGTTGTCGTTGCTCGGTTCGTTCTAAAAAACTTTGATCCAAGGCAAAGGGCATAGCCGTCTCGGGCCACAACATGATTTCGGTTTCAGGATTTTCGCGCAAATGTTTTTCGGTCAAATCCACGTATAAATTCAAGATGTACTTTTGAAAATTTCGTTGTTGTTCGGACTGCACCTTATCCGCATTTCCGACGTTACCCTGGACGACGCCAAACTTTAAGGTTTGATCGAAGTGCGACCACGTTTTTTCTTTTAAGGTACCGACATAAGAAAGTGCGATGAACAGTGCGGCCGTGAAACCCACGATCTGAAATGTTTTTTTTCGTTTCGATTTCCAAAAAATGAATCCGTAGGTCACAAAAGCCTGAGCCACCAAAAGCCATGTTGATAAACCCCAGAAGCCAACGGTATCGGCCCACTGGTACAGGGGCCACTTCATCCACAATAGCGAATAACCCAAATTCCACTCGAAAATGCTAGGCCAAATTCTTTCGAGCAGCGCCAGTGTTAATGCATAAAGCAACAGTTGCACAAGGCGATGAGTGATTTTAAAATGCGAAATAATGAAACTAGCAAGCAAAAGCGAAACGGGAACGTAAGTATGCATCAAGCCCGCAAACAGCAGTAGGGCCCCCGCCGAAAGCACGAATGGAAGCTGTCCAAATTCGCTGGATACAAAGAAAATCCAGTTAAAGCCAATTAACGTAAAGATAAATTGCGTCATCCAACCGAGCAAAAATATTTTTTTATAATTAATTCGGGTTAAATCAAGCTGAAGGGCGCTAACCGCAAGCCAAAGTGGCGCGTAACAAAAAAACAAGGCCCAACCCGGGAAAGGAATATACGAAGTTCCTACTAAAACGCCGCTTAAAGCCGCTAGGGCAAAAGGTCTAGTCAACTCTGTCGATTTAGGGTTGAAAAAATTTAAAAACTTCGTCATCCTATAATTCGTATCACAATCTGTTATTCGGGGGAAGACGCAGATGAATTTTGATTTTAAAGAAACGGTGATTGCGCAAGAAGTGCGCTTCCGCTGTCCACATTGCCAGAAACTTTACTGCACGCAAAACGATGTGTTTGAAGGTTCTCCTTTAGCCAATCCACATTTTGATTGCTCGGCCTGCTATAACCCCTTCTCGCTCACCCACGAAGTCAACGAAACGGGTCTGTACGTGACCAGCACGCAGAACCAGGCGCAATTCGCCGAATGTCCAAAATGCTCTAACTTAAAACCCTTAAAATCGGACGAATGCCCGTCGTGTGGTGTGTTGGTTAGCAAATTTGAAGAGTTGCAAAAGGTTGAAAGTCCCTACTTATTTGAGCTCAACCAACTTTGGCAAAAAATCTTGGCGGACTTTACAAGTGACGTATCTCACCAAAAATTTATCGCGGCCTGCCACCAAAAGATGGCATTAAATTTCGCTTTTAAAAAATATCACGAACTGAAAAACACCGTCGGTTTTGATCTAACTTGCGATCACTACATGAAACAAGTTGAACTGCGTTTGGAAGAACAATTCAAAACGCAAGAGGCCTTAAGCTTTGCGGACAAGAAGCCTAAGCTTTCGCGCGCGCAGACATTGTTCTTAGCGATTGGTTTAATCGGGGTGTTAAGTTTGATCTTTAATAAAATTCGGCCCACGTTTCCGAACTTAACGGGGTTGGTCGTGGCCATTACCATTCTATCTTTTGGTTTGGTTTTTTTGTCGGCCGATCACCGACATATCAATTTAGATTAATATAAAATTATTGTTCTTGTTTTGGGTCTTCTTCGGGTATCGCCACACGAATCGTATTCTTCTTTTTAGGTACGATGGTTTCTGGAATCAAACTTGATTTCAACTGGCGCGCAAAGTTTCCAACTTCTCTAACTTTTTGCATATTTGGATCATCTTTATAAGGATTTTTGCCGGCCGTATCTTCGGTTGAAAACACTTTGTTGACCCCGGCCGAAACGATTCCTGAAAACCCAGTATCAGAATCCAATATCGTCAATGATTTATAAAGATTTAATTGGCGGGAAGTTCGCGTTTTAGTCATCAATGAAGTAGCGGTGTCGCCCGTAGCAAGAATGTATTTTTTAATGTCTGCAGCATTATAGTACTGGTTTTTATGCGACATAATCAAGGCCGCGGCGCCGGAAACGAAGGCCGTTGCTTGTGAAGTACCCGTCATTAAGCCGTACGAATTGTGCGGTAAACATGAAAGAATATTTTGTCCGGGCGCCGCGATATCAACCGTCGTCACTCCGTAATTTGATGACGATAAAACTTCCGTCGTTGGATCGATTGCCGTCACCGAAATAATATTTTTTAAATTGTAATCGGCCGGGTAGTAGTGGTGCTGGTCAGAATTAGATCTTTCGTTTCCGGCCGCCGCAACAAACAGGATCCCTTTTTTGTCGGCCGACGCGACCGCATCGTGTTCGTCTTGCGAGTAATCAGTTCCACCACCCGAATAATTGATAATGTGCGCGCCCATTTTCACCGCGTAGTTGATGGCCGCAATGGTGTTTTTCAGATTGTCGGTGCTTGGAACTTTTGGGTCAAAGTATTTTAATACCATCAAACTAACTTTTGGAGAAATACCGCTGATGCCTTTTTTATTTCCGGCTTCGGCACCGATAATTCCCGCGATGTGAGTTCCGTGTCCATGATTGTCATCAAGACGGTTATTGTTGGATACAAAGTTCCAACCATGAACGTCATCAACGAAACCGTTTCCGTCGTCGTCCACACCGTTAGACGCCTTATCGCGGCCTTTTTCGTCGGTACCGGTCTCCCCAGGATTCGTCCACAAATTGGATTTCAAATCTTCATGATATTCATCAATCCCCGTGTCGATCACCGCGACGACGGTATTCGAACTACCTTGCGTAACCGACCAGGCCCGGGCCGCATCTGATTTTTTAAGACCCCATGCTTGTTTGATCGCCGGGTCGTTGAATAACGCCGATGGCTCATCAGTTACTTTGTCGGTTAAATCTTTAGCCTGACTTAATTCAAGATCACGATTTTCAAGTAATTTTTTTTTGTTTGAAGATTGCGTTTCTCGACTTGTACCGTCGGCGTTGTAGAAGTAGTTTCCCATGACGACCACGCAAAAAAGCAGAAACGTAACTAAGACCGAGTATGTGATGTTTTTCTTCATGAACATCTTTTCGGCGACTCAAAAGAAGTTCTGAAAGCGCGCTGTAAAATACCAGACTATTCGGTAGTGGGCATTGTCAAAAACTCGGTCGGGAAAGCGTGTTCTTCGTCTCGTTTCGAGATTCTTTCGTAAAATAACTTGTTACGGGCGATAATCTTGACGTAAGTCCGAGTTTCATCATAAGGAATTTCTTCGATAAATTCGACGATATCGGCCCGCTTGCGAGTTCTTAGCCAACCGGCCAGGGCATTGGGACCAGCGTTGTAGGCCGCGGCCACGTAGGTCAGCTGACCCGATTGCCGGCGAACTTGCTCCATCAGCTCAAGCGAACCCAGTTGGATATTGATGTTAGGATTATAAAGGTCATCGGGTTTTTTGTAATCCACCGCAAATTTTTTAGAAATTTGCTTCGCTAACCGAGGAATCATTTGCATCAAACCAATGGCGTCGGCCGAGCTTCGGGTTTTTTCGTTAAAGGCCGATTCTTGCTTCATGATTGAATAAATAAGCGAAGACGGGATCGAAGTTTTCTCTGACATTTTCTTCACATTATCGATGTAAGGTTGCGGGAACAAAAGGTCGCTGAACTTTGCGAAAACTTCAACGCGATCATTGTTATCAAGCTTTGCAAAACTTGCGAACAACGGAAGGAAGCGCTTTCCGTAATCGGCTAAATAAATCGACAAGTTAACCTGTTTATCAAGTGACTTTGATAAAATGGGTACGGCACGTTCGGCGATATTTATTTCTTTATAACGAACCAAGTCTGTAAAAATTTTTCGCTCGTTTTCTTCTAAAAACTTAAGATCCGGATCGAACGGGAATTTTTTTTCGTACGCTAATTGCGAAAGGGCCGGTAGTTTTAACCCCAATTCATTGTACGTCACCAAACCATAAAAGCTAAAAAAGTCGTCTTTGATTATTTTTTCAAATACCAATTTCGCTTCAATTTTTTTATCGAGCTGGTTTAGACAACGGCCCTGAAAAAATAGGGCCTTCGAACGTTCGCTGTTATCAGCCGTACTTAATGCCAATTCTGAAAAAGATTTTTCGGCGGCTTCCCACTGGCGGTTTTTATACAAAATCCACGACTTTAACCACATGATACGATCATTCGTAAACGAAACATTTTTTGGAGCATTTTGTTTTACGTCTTCTAAAGCTAGATCGTAATTCGACACCGCATCTTCCGAACGTGAAAGTTCGTCATCCATCCGCCCTTTGATGTAATAAATCTCGGCCACTGAAGTTAGACCCTTAAGTTGCCTTAATGTATCGGAAAGCGTGCTATCGGCCTGCGGAATTCGCCCTTCCGTCCAGTAAGTTCGTGCCAACAACAATGTGGCTTCGTAAAATCTTGCGATGTTGTCTTCGTTCTTTTGATCCTTTTTCCATTCGGCTTTTGACCAATTGAAAAGTTCGGCCGTGGTTCTTAAAAAATCGTTGCGTAAACCATTATTTTTTTGCCGGGCCCGTAAAAGCTTATACGCCTTAAATTTTTCATCAGGCTTTTCGGCGGCCTGTAATTTCTTTTTAAGTTCAGCTAGTGTTAGGCTACCGGTGGTCGGCAATTTTTTAGGGTCTAACTCTTCAATTTCTTCAACGTAAAGTTTTCGTTCTAAATCGCTTAAGTTTTGAAAGTCATAACGAAAATTTTTGCAGTTTCGGTGCGCGCGAAGACCCGCTAACCCCTTCAGCGAAAAACTAGTGTCTTGCGACTTTTCGATTAATTTTTCGCATGACATTTCCGTCAACCTTGAAACTTCGGCAGGCGGTGACAGGACTTCGGGATTCGCGATAACGACAGGAACCGTAGGCGCCACCGAGCTTGACTGACAGGCGCTCATTAAAACGTAAAAACAGACCCAAGCACTCCGGCGAATTATTTTCATCATGTTTTCTTTGTCTCTGATTTAAAATCAAATTCGATTTTATCGTTTAATATCGTTAACTTTACTTTGCCGCCCGTTTTGAGCTTTCCGAATAAAAGTTCATCAACCAATTGGCTTTTGATTAACTGATCGATTTTACGAGAGATCGGACGGGCCCCGTAAACCGGATCAAAACCTTTTTCGGCCAAATACTTAAGAACCGCGTCGTCATAAATCAGCTCAACATTTTTTTGGGCTAAGTTCATTTTAAGTTCGGATAAAAACTTTTCAACAACTTTTAAAATTAAATCAAAAGTTAGCGTATTAAAATAGACGACTTGGTCAAGGCGGTTCAAAAACTCAGGGGAAAAGGTGCGTTTAATCGCTTCCTGACTGACTCCGCTTCGATCGGTATTCGAGAATCCGATTGTGCCTTTTGCCACATCTTGCGCGCCGGCATTCGTGGTCATGATGATGAGGCAATTTTTAAAATCAACGGTTCGCCCATTTCCATCGGTCAATCGGCCGCCGTCGGTGACCTGCAACAAAATATTATAGATATCGCTGTGGGCCTTTTCAATTTCATCTAAAAGAATCAGCGAGTAAGGGTTCTTATTAATCACTTCGGTCAGTTGGCCGCCTTGTTCGTAGCCCACATATCCCGGCGGCGCGCCGACCAATCTTGAAACCGCGTGTTTTTCCATATATTCGCTCATATCAAAGCGCTGAAAATGAATTCCCAATAACCGGGCCAGCTGTTTACAAACTTCGGTTTTTCCGACGCCCGTTGGCCCCGCAAATAGAAATGATCCCCATGGCTTGTCTTTCTGGTCCAGACCGCTGCGCGCAAATTTAATGGCGCGAACGACGGAATGAATGGCCTCATCTTGACCGAAGACGACGGCTTTTAATTTCATGTCTAAATCTTTAAGGCCCTTTAAGTCATCTTGATTCATATCGATCGTCGGTACGCCCGAAAGACGACTCACAACGGCTAACACGTCTTTCTTTTGCACGACCGGGGGCTCGGTCACATTATTTTTTTCGGCTTCTAATTTAACTAAGCTTCCGACTTCGTCCAAAAGATCAATGGCTTTGTCTGGAAGTTTAGAATTCGTCATGTATTTCTGTGACAGGTCAATACACGCCTGCAAGCTGTCATCCGAGTAGGTTAAATGATGATGCTCTTCAAATTTCTTTTTGATTCCGATTAAAATTTTTAAAGTATCGGCGGCAGTTGGCTCGGTCACATCCAAACGCTGAAACCGACGAGTCAAAGCCTTATCTTTTTCGAAGTGCTGTCGGTACTCGGTGAAAGTTGTCGCGCCAATGCAAGTTAAGTCACCCTTCGTTAACGAAGGTTTCAGCAAATTCGAAGCGTCCATCGAGCCACCCGAGGTTGAGCCCGCGCCAACGATCGTGTGAATTTCGTCAATAAATAAGATGACGTTCTGGCGCTCTTTTACTTCCTTTAAAATTCCCTTTAAGCGTCCTTCAAAATCGCCGCGGTATTTAGCGCCGGCGAGCAACGAACCTAGGTCCAAAGAATAAATGACTTTATCTTTTAAAAATTGCGGAACTTGCTGATTCACGATTTTTTCGGCTAAGCCTTCGGCGATCGCCGTTTTTCCCACGCCCGAGTCACCGATCAGCAACGGATTATTTTTTGTTCGCCGGCCCAATGTATGAATCATCTTGTCGATCAAATCATCCCGGCCTACCAAGGGATCCTTCTTGCCTGATAAAACAAATTCGTTCAAATTCATGCAAAAATCTTCCAGCGAAGATTTTTTGCCTGCGGATTCAGGTTCGGTCTGACCGCTTGATTTATTCTGGTCAAGACCATCCACCGAGCCCATGTTTAAATCATGACTGACGATCGAAATCACGTCGAATTGGCGCACTCCTAATTTTTCTAGCGCGTGCGCCGCGAAGGATTTGCGTTCATCAAATAAAGAAATCAGCACGTGGCCTTCATGAATTTCGTTTTTTCCGGCGGCGTGTAATTGCAAAGCCGCGCGTTCAAACACCCGGTGCACCGAAGCGGTTAGATCCGGCTTCCACTCTTCGTCGGGAGACACGTCTTCCTTCATCGCTTCCGTCATGACAGGGTTCTGATCGATATAATTTTTTAACTCTTTTTTAACATTCGTCGTCGAGGTTCCCAGCTTTTCCAAAATTTCGACGACCAGCGGGGCCTCGCTTAAGCAAAACAATAAATGTTCGAGCGTCACGTACTCGTGATTTTTTTTCGCCGCCAAATCGATGGCCTTACCTAGTCTTTTGTCTAACTCTTTCGATAACATTATGTCGCCTCTTCACAACTACATTTTAACGGGTATTCACTCGCTTTAGCAAACTGATTGACGTGCATCACTTTCGTTTCCGCCACTTCAAAAGAATATATCCCCGCGATCCCGACGCCCTTATGGTGCACGTCCAGCATAATTTGGTAAGCATCCGTCTCTGATTTTCCAAAAAATTTCTTTAATACTAAGATCACAAAATCCATCGGACTGTAATCGTCATTGTGTAATAACACCTTGTACAGTTTTGGTTCTTCTGTCTCATCCAGCAATTCTGTATCATGGTCTAGGTCGCGATTAGGATTTGTACTCATGTCTCGATCTTAGACTAAATCCCAAAATGAATTAACTACAAAGTTTAGTGTTGCGGACCAAAAAAAACCTGTTAGCATTATTGTAAATCAAATACTGAGCTTAACGCACGTATAAAAACACAAAGAGGTATGACAATGACTTTAAAGAGAACGGTTAAATTAAACACCAGCGGTTTCTCGCTGATCGAATTGATGGTGGTCGTCGCGATCATCGGTATTCTAGCGGCAATCGGAATTCCGCAATACTCAAAGTTCCAAGCAAAAACTCGTCAGAGTGAAGCAAAGGGATCTTTAGCAACACTATTTTCTAATGAAACAAGTTTCATGGGTGAATGGAATCAGTACACAGTTGATTTACGTAATGCTGGTTTCGGGGTATCGGGATCAAAATTAAGATACGTAACAGGTTTCATTGCAGCAGCCGGTGCCGGTTGTACGGGATATCGAATTGATGGTGGAGCTCCGGGCGAGTTCGGTAATAATACTGCTGCCCCTGCTACTCAGGTAACTTACGATGCTGCTATTGCGGCCACGACATTGGTTAATGCCGCAAACCGTACTTATTCTTGCGGTGCAAACGTCAACGTAGTGAACCCATCCCAGGCCGTAAACTGGAGTTTACCAACGGGTTATGTGATGAATGCTACCAATCAATGTGATACGGCTTGGCCTGCAGCTCCAGCAAATACTACGACACAATGTATTGCCACTTTAGGCTTGCAAGCTTTCAGAGCTGCTGCCATTGGTGATCCAAATGCTAACGTCGGTGCGGCCGCTATTGATGGATGGACTATCGATCAGCAAAAGAAACTTGCTAACTCGACGCCAGGTATTCAGTAAAAAGAGAATTGCCTAGCATGAAATTATCATTATTTAATGCTTTGCCAAAAGGACTGATGCTTGCATCGGTCCTTTTGTTTTTGGGGCAAGGTCTTTTTTTAAAACCGAATCTTCTAAAACGTTCGGATTATATTATTCCTCCAAAAATAATTCAAAATTTAGCAATCGGATTACAAGTTCAATTGGCCGATTCATTTTGGCTGCGGGCGATTCAAGATTTTGATTTCTGTGATAATCCGGTTTCGGACACTGAGTGTAAAGGTAAATCCTGGCTCTTTGAAATATTAGACTTAACAACTAATCTAGATAAACAGTTTTTTCACGCCTATATCTGGGGCGGGCTGGCATTAACGGTAATTATTTCCGATTACCAGGGCGCATCGGTTATTTTTGATAAAGGCGTCGCTCTCTTTCCCGATGATTGGAAACTTTCTTACGCCGCCGCCTATCACAGTTTATTTGAAGAAAAGAATAAGGCGAAAGCTGCGAAGCTTTACTTCAATGCAGCAAACAATGGAGCGCCATCCTGGGTCAGAATCCTAGCGGGTCGCCTAGCGGCCGAAGGCGGAGAAAAAGAATTTTCTCAACAAATTTTAGCAAAGATGATTGAGCTCAATGACGATGAAAAATATGTTAAAAGGTTAAAAACCAAATTGGCGGAAATTGAAAAAACAAAATAATAGATTTAATATCCATTTCACGATGCGCATCAACTTGAACCGTCAAAATGCTTTTCGCTAATCGAACTTATGGTCGTCGTTACAATCGTAGGAATCCTTGCTGCGATTGGAATTCCGCAATATTCTAAATTCCAAGCCAAAACTAGACAAAGCGAAGCTAAAGGCTCTCTTTCTGTTTTGTACACGTCGGAAACGGGTTTTCAAAGTGAGTGGAATCAATTTACGGTAGATTTACATAATGTTGGCTTTGGCGTAACAGGTTCGTCGCTTCATTATATAACCGGGTTCCAATACGGAATCGGTTGCACAAATTATACGGCAACAAATGGGGCCCCGCCGGAGCAATTCGCGATCGATGATACTACATCGTGCGGCGTAAATATTAATTTACCCACGGTGAACCAAGCCACATGGACATTACCTAATCCAAACGTAACTATAGTCGCCAATCGCTGCACCGCCATCCTTCCGGCTGCATTCGTGCCCGTGACAATTACTTGGACGGCTTCCGCTTGCGATGCTACAGCAGGATCACAGTCGTTCACTGCCGCTGCAGTAGGCGATCCGAATTCCAATATCGGGAATGTTTTCTTGGATGGGTGGACAATTAATCAAAACAAGCACTTCGTGAATACAGACTTTGGGATTCAGTAAACTCCCCCAATTTCCCCGCTTGACCTTTTTTTAAAAGACCTCATATTGTTCCCACTATGTCTACCAAACGCGATTACTACGAAATTCTATCGGTCGAACGGACCTCTGACGGCGAAACGATTAAAAAATCTTACCGCAAACTGGCGATGGAATTTCACCCCGATCGCAATCCTGGAAATCAAGAAGCTGAAGATAAGTTTAAAGAAGCGGCCGAAGCCTACGAAGTTTTAAGCAATGCCGAAAAAAGAGCGTTGTACGATCGACACGGCCACCGCGCTTTCGAAGGCGGGCGTGGCGGCGGTAGTGGGTTTCATGACGCCAGCGATATTTTTTCGCAATTTGGGGATATATTCGGCGACATTTTTGGTGGCGGTGGTCAGCAAAGACAATCGCGTAATCGAAATTCTCCGCGTAAAGGTGCCGACCTTCGTTATTTAACCGAGCTTGAATTAAAAGATGTGATCACGGGAAAAGAACAGCAAGTTGAGTTTGAAACCGAAACAAATTGCGATGATTGCAATGGTTCGGGGGCGGCGAAGGGCTCGACGGTCGTGACGTGTAAAGTGTGTCAAGGGTCGGGCCAAGTGGTGCGCCAGCAGGGCTTCTTCACGATGGCCAGTACTTGTAGCAGCTGTCACGGAACGGGCGAGACGGTTGAAAAACCGTGTCCCACTTGTCGCGGTCAGGGCCGAAAACAAACTAAACGTAAAATCAAAGTGACGCTTCCTCCGGGCGTCGACAACGGAACGCGCATGCGCGTGACGAACGAAGGCGAAGGCGGATACAAGGGCGGCCCGAACGGAGATCTCTTCGTCGAGATTCGGGTGAAAGATCACGACGTGTTCGAGCGCGAAGGCGATCATCTTTTCGCTAATTTAGATGCTTCGTATTTGCAGTTTTTGTTGGGCGGTGAAATCACGGCCGAAGCCTTAGACGGCGACGTCCAGGTGGAAATCCCCCGGGGCATTGAACCCGGAGAGCGCATTAAAGTAGCAGGACGGGGACTTCCCTCACTGCGGGGTTCGCGTCGGGGAGACCTGTATTACACGCTGAACGTCGAATTCCCGACGAAACTCAGCGAAGATGAGGAAAAACTCATCAGGCAGGTGGCCGAGATGAATAAA